>CBINDH010000118.1:0-7923 GCA_966249365.1 uncultured Xylanimonas sp.
GAGCCCCGTCGAAACCGGTCGAGCCGATCCCTGCTGGTTGAGCCCCGTCGAAACCCGCCACGGGTCTCCACAGGCCTCGCCGAGCGTGTCGGCGCGTCGTGCGAGGATCGTCCGGTGACCTCCGAGCCCGACGCCGCCCCGGCCGACATCCCGGGCGTCGAGGAGCTTCTCGACCTCGCCGTCGGGGCGCTCGGCGGCGGCCGGCGCGAGGGTCAGCACCGGATGGCGGTCGAGGTCGCCGAGGCGATCGACGAGGGCCGCCACCTGCTCGTCCAGGCAGGCACCGGCACCGGCAAGTCGCTCGGCTACCTGGTCCCCGCCGTGCGGCACGCCGTCCTCGCGGACGAGCGCGTCATCGTCTCGACGGCGACGCTCGCGCTGCAGCGCCAGGTCATCACCCGTGACCTGCCGCTCGTCGCGTCCGCCGTCGCCCCGCAGCTCCCGCGCGCACCGAAGATCGCGCTGCTCAAGGGCTGGCACAACTACCTGTGCCTGCACAAGACCGGGGGCGGCTACCCGGTCGACGACGCCACGCTGTTCGACCTGCCCTCGGACCCCGCGGAGCACCCGGCGGAGGCCGGCGCCGCCCGCGCGCGACGCGAGGACGGCAAGACGTCCCTCGCCGACCACGTCCGCCGCCTGCACGCCTGGGCGCACGAGACCGACACGGGTGACCGCGACGAGCTCGTGCCCGGCGTGCCCGACCGCGCGTGGCGCCAGGTCTCGGTCACGTCGCTCGAGTGCCTCGGCCAGCGGTGCCCGCTGCTCGCGGAGTGCTTCCCCGAGCGTGCCCGGGCCGCCGCGCGTGAGGCCGACGTCGTCGTCACGAACCACGCCATGCTGGGCATCGCCGTCTCGGGCAGTCCCGGCGTCCTGCCCGAGCACGCGGTCGTCGTGGTCGACGAGGCGCACGAGCTCGCCGACCGCGCCACGTCGGCCGCGACCGTCGACCTGTCCCTGACCTCCATCGAGCACGCCGCGCGGCTCGCGCGCCGCCACGCGGGTGCGGAGACGAGCGCGCTCGACGCCGCCGCGCAGGAGTTCGGCTCGCTCATCGCGACGGCGCAGGCGGGCAGCTTCCCCCTCGGGCTCCCCGACGAGCTGCGCACCGCGGTCGGTGCCGTCCGGGACGCGCTGCGCGAGCTGATGTCCCGCATCAAGCCCGACGCCGCCAAGGCGAAGGACGCACCGGACGGCGGGGCCAAGATGGCCCAGTCGGCCGTGCTGCAGCTCTTCGAGGTCGCCGAGCGCATGGCCGCGGAGGACTCGAGCTCGGACGTGCTGTGGTGCTCGCGTCCGGGCGACGGGCCCGGCTCGGGCTGGGGCGACGGCGTCTCGCGCCTGCACGCGGCGCCCCTGCACGTCGCCGGCCTCATCCGGTCGGGCCTGCTCGGCGAGTCGACGGGGATCTTCACCTCGGCGACGCTCGCGCTCGGCGGCCAGTTCGACGCGATCGCCGGCTCTCTGGGGCTCGGCCGCGAGGACGACGGGGGCGGCCGCTGGCACGGTGTGGACGTCGGCAGCCCGTTCGACTACCCCCGGCAGGGCATCCTGTACGTCGCCAAGCACCTGCCGGCACCCGGGCGCGAGCCCGCCACGGAGGCGCAGCTCGACGAGATCGCGAGCCTCGTCGAGGCAGCGGGCGGGCGCACGCTGGGGCTGTTCAGCTCGCGCCGTGCGGCGAACGCGGTCGCCGAGGCCATGCGAGAACGGCTCGACGTGCCGGTGCTCGCGCAGGGAGACGACCAGCTCCCGACGCTGGTCAAGCAGTTCGCGAAGGACCCGGCGACGTGCCTGTTCGGCACCATCTCGCTGTGGCAGGGCGTCGACGTCCCCGGGCCGTCGTGCCAGCTCGTCATCATCGACCGCATCCCGTTCCCGCGCCCCGACGACCCCGTCAAGGCGGCGCGTGCCCGCGCGATCGAGAAGGCCGGCGGCAACGGGTTCATGTCCGTCTCGGCGACGCACGCGGCCCTGCTGCTCGCGCAGGGCGCCGGACGCCTCATCCGGACGACGCAGGACCGTGGCGTCGTCGCCGTGCTCGACCCGCGGCTCGCGACCGCGCGCTACGGGACGTTCCTCACTCGGTCGATGCCGGACTTCTGGCCGACCACCGACGGGCGTATCGTGCGGGAGGCGCTACGTCGTCTCGCCACGCCCGACGCGGCCGAATAGCCTGAGACCAGCGCCGACGCCACGTGCCACAACCCTGGAGGATCCCCGTGACCACACCGCTTCGCCGCGCCACGACCAAGCTGGCCATCGTCGGGGCGGGTGCCGTCGGATCGACCCTCGCGTACGCCGCGCTGACGCGCGGCACCGCGCGCTCGGTCGCGCTCCTCGACGTCAACAAGCAGAAGGTCGAGGCCGAGGTCCTCGACCTCCAGCACGGCATGATGTTCATCCCGCCGGCGGAGATCACGGGCAGCGACGACGTCGAGGTGTGCCGCGACGCCGACGTCGTCGTCGTGACCGCGGGCGCGAAGCAGCAGCCGGGCCAGACGCGCATCGACCTGGCCGAGGCGACCATCGGCCTGACGCGCAAGATCCTGCCGGGGCTGCTCGAGGTCGCCCCCAACGCGGTGTACATCATGGTGACCAACCCCGTGGACATCGTCACGTACGCGGCGCAGAAGGTCTCGGGGCTGCCGCCCGAGCGGCTCTTCGGTTCGGGCACCGTGCTCGACTCGTCCCGTCTGCGTGCCGCGATCGCCCTGCACTGCGGCGTCGCCGTCGGCAACGTGCACGCGTACATCGCGGGCGAGCACGGCGACTCCGAGCTGCCGCTGTGGAGCTCCGCCACGATCGGCGGCGTCCCCCTGCTGGACTGGAAGGGGATCGACGGGCGCCCGCTCGACGCGGAGGTGCGCAGCCGGATCGCGCACGACGTCGTCGACTCGGCCTACCGGATCATCGCGGGCAAGGGGGCGACCAACTACGCCGTCGGGCTCGCGGCGACGCGGATCATCGAGGCGGTCCTCAAGGACGAGCACCGTGTGCTGACCGTGTCGTCGAAGCTCGAGGACTACTACGGCATCAGCGACGTGTGCCTCTCGGTCCCGTCGATCGTCGACAGCCGCGGTGTCGCGGGCGTGCTCGAGGTGCCGCTGTCCGACGAGGAGCTCGCCGGGCTGCGCGCGTCGGCCGAGTCGATGCGGGCGGTGCAGAAGCGCTTCGGCCTCTGACGAGTCCACCGGGACGACGACGGCGCAGGCGGTGACTCCCCACGGGGTCACTGCCTGCGCCGTTCGCGTGCGGGGGTGCCGCCGGGCGGGTGGCGCTCAGAGTGCGCGCAGTACCGCGACGACCCGCCCGAGGACCTGGGCGTCGTCGCCCGGGATCGGGGCGTAGTTCGGGTTCTGCGGCAGGAGCCACAGGTGCCCGTGGTCGTGCTTGAACGTCTTGACCGTCGCCTCGCCGTCGATCATGGCGGCGACGATCTCGCCGTTCTCGGCGACGGGCTGACGCCGCACCACGACCCAGTCGCCGTCGCAGATCGCGGCGTCGACCATCGAGTCGCCCTGCACCTTGAGCAGGAACAGCTCGCCGTCGCCGACGAGCTGGCGCGGGAGCGGGAAGACGTCCTCGACGAGCTGTTCGGCGAGGATCGGGCCTCCGGCGGCGATCCGGCCGACGACCGGGACGTACGACGGTGCCGCGAGCTGCTCGTCGTCCAGGCCGGCGATGACGGGCGCGGCGCGCCGCGTGGGCTCGGGAGCCTCCGTGACCGACTCGCCGGAGGGGTCGACGACCTCCATCGCGCGCGGCCGGTTGGGGTCGCGGCGCAGGTAGCCCTTGCGCTCGAGCGTCATGAGCTGGTGCTTGACCGAGGACGGGCTCGCGAGTCCGACGGCCTCGCCGATCTCGCGCATGGTGGGCGGATAGCCGCGCGTCTCGACCGACGCGCGGATGGTCTCGAGGACGCGCCGCTGGCGGGGCGTCAGCCCGGGGCCGCTCGCCGTGTCCGGCAGCTCGCTCACCGTCGCCAGCCCGGGAGCGTCGCCGCTGCTCGTCGTGCGACCCTTCATGACCTCTCCGTCCGTCGTGGTCCGTCGCCCTCGGCCTCGGGCTCGGTTGGAACCGTTCTCGCTGGTCGTAGGCCCCAGCCTAGGGCAGGAGCACCTCGCGATCAAACAGGTGTTCGAGGCGTGTCTCGACAACGACGGTGGCTCGTGTCATGCTACAGATGTTCGAACGAACGAATGTTCTAACGAACACCTGTTCTGAAGGAGGACCCATGGCCGCCACGTTCGCCAGCCCCGCTGCCGCCGCTCGCCCGCCTGCTCGCGCGGCGCAGCGGGCTATGGGCGTCGGCCGGCTGGGCCTCGACGGCCTCCGGCTGACGCGTCGTGGCCGGGCCGTCGTCGTCGCGCTGGCGCTCCTCGTGTCGATGCCGCTCGTCGGGCTCGGCGGGCGTGCGGTCGCGGAGGGTCCGGGGGCACCTCTCGAGGTGACCGTCCACACCGTCGCGCCGGGGGAGACGCTGTGGGAGTTCGCGACGCAGATCGCCCAGCCGGGGCAGGACGTACGCGACGTCGTCGAGCATCTGCGCGAGCTCAACGAGCTGACGTCCGGGGCGCTCTGGGTCGGCCAGACGATCCTCCTCCCGCGGGGCTGACCGGCACGTTCGCCGCCGTCGGGCTGCAGGCCCGGGTAGTCTCACGGACATGCGCTGCCCGTTCTGCCGCCACCCCGACTCGCGCGTCGTCGACTCTCGCACCGCCGATGACGGCTCGTCGATCCGTCGCCGGCGCCAGTGCCCGTCGTGCGGTCGACGCTTCACCACCCTCGAGACCGCGACGCTCTCCGTCCTCAAGAGGTCGGGGTCCACGGAGCCCTTCTCGCGCGACAAGATCATCACCGGCGTCCGCAAGGCGTGCCAGGGCCGCCCGGTCAGCGAGGACGACCTCGCGATCCTCGCCCAGAAGGTCGAGGAGACCCTGCGCCAGCAGGGCAGCGCCGAGATCGACGCGTACGAGATCGGCCTGGCCATCCTGGGCCCGCTGCGCGAGCTCGACGAGGTCGCCTACCTGCGCTTCGCCAGCGTCTACCAGGCCTTCGACTCGCTCGACGACTTCGAGTCGGCCATCACCTCGCTGCGCGCCGAGCGCACCGAGGAAGCGCCCGCGGACGCGGAGCCCGCACAGGACTGAGGACACGAACGAGCCCGCCGCGCCAGGGACGGTGCGGCGGGCTCGCTGCTGTCTGCTCAGGCGCCGGCGGCCGGGCCCGGCGGGAACTCGGGCCGGTCGAACGCGTCGCGGATGCGCAGGCGCACCGTCGTGGCCATCTCCTGGAGCTTCGACGACGAGCCGCGGTGCGTGACGTCCGAGATGTCGGTGACCACGTAGCCGATCTCGCCGCGCGTGGCGAGCATCTGACCCTCGATGTTGGCGCCGTGCTCCGCGAACACCTGGTTGATCGCCGCGAGGACGCCGGGCACGTTGCGGTGCAGCACCATGATGCGGCCGACGCCCGTGGGGGCGAGCTGCAGGTTCGGCAGGTTGACCGACAGCATGGTCGAGCCGGTGTTGATGTAGTCGCGCAGCTTGCCGGCGACGAACTCGCCGATCGCCTCCTGCGCCTCCTCGGTCGAGCCGCCCACGTGCGGGGTGAGGATGACGTTCGGCAGGCCCCGCAGGGGGCTGTCGAAGTGGTCGCCGCGCTTCTTCGGCTCGGACGGGAAGACGTCGACGGCCGCGCCGGCGATGTGACCCGACTCGATGTGGGTGCGCAGCGCCTCGACATCGACCACGAAGCCACGCGAGAGGTTGAGGAAGATCGCGCCGGGCTTCATCTTCTCGAACAGGTCGGCGCCGAAGAACCCGGCGTTGCCCGGCCGTCCGTCGACGTGGATGGTGATGGCGTCGGCGACCTCGAGCAGATCCTCGAGCGTCTGCACGCGCTGCGCGTTGCCGAGCGACAGGCGCTCCTGGACGTCGTAGAACACGACGCGCATGCCCAGGTTCTCGGCGAGCACCGAGAGCTGGGAGCCGATGTTGCCGTAGCCGATGATGCCGAGCGTGCGGCCGCGGACCTCGTGCGCGCCGTCCGCCGTCTTGTCCCAGATGCCGTCGTGGAGCGACTTGTCGCGCTCCGGGAGACGACGGGTCAGGGAGATGATCTCGGCGAGCGCGAGCTCGACGACCGAGCGCGTGTTCGAGTACGGCGCGTTGAACACGGCGACGCCGTGCGCCGCCGCGGCGGCGAGGTCGATCTGGTTGGTGCCGATCGAGAACGTGCCGATGGCCTGCAGGCCGGGGGAGGACTCGATGACCTTGCGGGTCACGGTCGTCTTGGAGCGGATGCCGAGGACGTGGACGCCTTCGAGCGCCTCGATCAGCTCGGCCTCGTCGAGAGCGCCGGAGCGCACCTCGACCTCGAACCCTGCCTTGCGCAGGATCTCGGCGGCGACAGGGTGGACGTTCTCGAGAAGGAGGATGCGCAGCACGCCCCCATGGTGCGCCCTGTACCGAGCGTCGAACAAACCTGTCTCACTCCTCGCCCCTGCGCCTGGCGTGGAGTGTCGCGGGCGGCGTTCAGCCGGTGAAGCCGTCGGGCAGAGGGCGGGCGTGGACGACGACGAGGCGCTGCGTCGGCCGGGTCATCGCGACGTACACGTCCGACCAGCCGCCCGGCCCGTGGCCGAGGACGGCGGGCTCGACGAGCACGACGGCGTCGTACTCGAGCCCCTTGGCCTCGCGCGGCGCGATCACCGTGACCTGCTGGTCCTCGAGGCGCTGGCCCTGCAGCCGTCCCGCCTCGGCGACGCCGAGCGCGTCCGGGAGCGCCGCGTCCACGGCCGACCGCAGCGCGGCGACGTCCGGCTCGGCGGCGATGACGGCGACCCGCCCGGCGTCGTCGGGCCCGACGAACTCGGCGGCCAGCGTGGCGGCGTGCTCGGCCACCGCCGCGACGACGCCGCCCTCGTCGACCGGGACGTCGACGATGGCGCCGGGCACCTCGCGGGCGGCGGTCAGCGGGGATGTCGGCAGGCCCGCCGCCGTGGCGACGCGCTGTGCGGTGTCGGCGACCTCGGCGGGCGTGCGGTAGGAGACGGTGAGCTCCTCGAGCCGCCAGGACTCGCCGAGGACGGGCGACAGCGCGGCAGCCCAGGAGCGCGCGCCGGCGGGCGAGGCCGTCTGCGCGACGTCGCCCACGATCGTCATCGACCGCGTCGGCACGCGGCGCGCGAGCATGCGCCACGCCATGGGCGAGAGCTCCTGCGCCTCGTCGACCACGACGTGCCCGTAGGTCCAGGCGCGGTCGGCGGCGGCGCGCTCGGCCGTCGTCAGGCGCGGACCCGTCGTCGCGAACCGCTCGGCGAGCGTCTCGGCGTCGACGGGGATCATCGCGCCGGCGGCGGCACCCGACTGGATCACGGTGCGCGCGTGCTCGAGCGCCTCGGCGCGCTCGGCGGCCCGGGCCAGCTCCTCCGCCCGGGCGACGGCGTCGTCCTCGCCGAGCAGCTCGGCCGCCTCGTCGAGCAGCGGGATGTCGGACTCGGTCCACGGCGCCCACGGGTCGCGCAGCACGGCGGCGCGCTCGGCGTCGGTGAGCTCGGGGGCGGCCTCGGCGAGCCGGTGGGGGCGCGAGAGCAGGTCGTCGATGAGCTTCTTGGGCGAGATCGGGAACCAGGCGAGGTTGAGAGCGACGCGCACCTCGCGCATCGACCGCAGGTCCTCGAGCACGATCGAGCGGTCCTCGGGGGTCAGCTCACCGCCGTCGGCGCGCTGGTACTGCTCGGCGAGCCGGGCGAGCATGTCCCGGACGAACCCGGCGCGGGCCGCGTTGTGCGGCTTGTGGCTGCGCCGCGCGCGCCCGATGGCGTCACGCACGTCACGCGGCCGGATGACGAGCTCGTGCCCGTCGAGGCGGAACCGCACCTCGTGCTCGGGCACGCGCTCGCGGGCGCGCACCGCG
>CBINDH010000119.1:0-7898 GCA_966249365.1 uncultured Xylanimonas sp.
GACCAGCGCCAGTGTGCCACCTGCGGGTTCTGGACGATCTGGGAACTGAAGGCGCCTCACCCGTCGTAGACCTTGATCAACTCGCCGAGCCCGTCGCGCAGCCCGGGCCACGCGTCGGCCAGGCCCGCCTCGTCGAGCACCGGCAACGAGTGAAAGGATGAACCCGTGAAGCCGAGAACCGTTCCCACCAAGATGGCGGCCCTCATGGAAGGTGCCCTCGACGCCTACTGGCGCTGGTTCTGGTACCCGCTGACCGAGGTGGTCGGCACGGTCACCGGGCTACGCCGCCTCGAGCAGTGGTACCGGGCCCGGACCCGCGCCCGGCGCGAGATGCAGATGTGGGCGCTCGTCGTCGACCTCGACCGTGCCGGCCTCGGGGACTCGGCGGCGCTACTGTCCGGGAACCTCGCCAAGCGCCACGGCCGTCACCCGTCGTAGACCATGCGCGGCGTCGGCGTCGTCATGCCCCCAGGGTAGAACGAGTGTTCGGCGATGGGATTCGCCGGCAAGATTCTCGAATCATCCCGATGGGGTCCGGCCTTGCGCACGACCGGACCCCGGGAAGCGGGCCACCAGAGCAGCCCCCCGCCAGCATCACCCGACGACGGCGCGCCGTCGATGGGGAGGACTCCCCAACCACATGTTGTGCTTAGACATTCGTGACACGTGACCAACGCCAGTGTTCGCTAATGTCTAAGTAGTGGGAACCCGGACAGCGGCCATCTACTGCCGCATCAGCCGCGACGCCGAAGACCGAGGCCTCGGCGTCGCCCGCCAACGAGCCGACTGCGAAGCCCTCGCCCACAACCGGGGCTGGACCATCGGCGGCATCTACTCCGACAACGACATCTCCGCCTTCACCGGCAAGCGACGCCCCGAGTACGAGCGCATGATCGACGACCTCAAGAACGGGGCCGTCGACGCCGTCATAGCCTGGCACCCCGACCGGCTCCACCGCCGACCCGTCGAGCTCGAAGCCTTCATCGACGTCATCGACTCCACCGGCGCCGTCGTCGCCACCGTCCAAGCCGGCGACCTCGACCTCTCCACCGCCTCCGGTCGCATGACCGCCCGCATCGTCGGCGCCGTCGCCCGCCACGAATCCGAGCACAAGTCCCGGCGCCTCCAACGCAAGAAGCTCGAGCTCGCCGAAGACGGCAAGATCGCCGGCGGCGGCTGCCGACCATTCGGCTACGCCGACGACAAGGTCACCGTCATCCCGACCGAAGCCGCCGAGATCCGCGACGCCGCCCGGCGCATCATCGCCGGCGACTCGCTGCGCAGCATCGTGCTCGACTGGCAGGCCCGCGGCATCAAGACCGTCCGCGGCGGCACCTGGCGACTCCCCACCGTCCGCCAGATGCTCACCTCCTGGCGGATCTCCGGCCAACGCGTCCACCGCGGCAAGCTCCTCGGCCCCGCCGCCTGGCCCGCCATCATCACCCCCGACGAGACCGCCCGCCTGCGCGCCATCCTCCTCGACCCCGCCCGCAACACCGTCGGCACCCGCACCGTCCGCTCCTACCTGCTCACCGGGTTCATCTGGTGCGGCCGATGCGACACCCGCATGAGCGTGCGACCCATGAACAACCGGCGCCGCTACGTGTGCCGCAAGGACAGCGGCGGCTGCGGGCGATGCGGCATCGACGCCGCCAACCTCGAAGAGTTCATCGTCGAAGCCACCCTCGCCCAGCTCGACACCGCCGCCCTCGCCCAGCTCCTGGCCGAACCCGTCGACGACATCGACCACGACGACATCGCCGCCCTCGAAGCCGACCTCGAACAGCTCGCCCACGACCACTACGTCGACAAGGTCATCTCCCGCGCCGAGTTCATGCGCGCCCGTGGGCCCCTCGCCGAACGGCTCGCCGCCGCACGCGAGGCCGTCTCCGGCCGCAAGCCCGCCGACGTGCTCGCCGGCCTCGACGCCGCATCGATCCGCGCCAGCTGGGACGGCTACTCGCTCGACCGCCAGCGCGCCGTGCTCGCCATCGCCCTCGACCGCATCGTCATCGCCCCCGTCACGCAGAAGGCCAACAGGTTCAACCCAGAACGCATCGAGATCGTCTGGAAGCTGTAGCGGCGACGAGCCCGGCACGACTCACCCGCGTGGGCATAGGGTGCTCGACCGTGACGAACCCCACTCCACCACCACCCCCCGGGCAGCAGGCGGGCTACCCCCAGCCCCCGGGTTCACCCAACCAGCCCTACGGCGCACCCCCACCCGGCGGCTACGGCCCACCGCCGAAGAAGGGCCGCAGCCCGCTCCTCGTCGGCCTCATCGCCTGCGGCGCGCTCTTCGTGCTCATGATCGTCGCCCTCACGATCATCGCCGCCGTCGCACCCAAGGACAGCGCCACCAGCACGACCGTCTCCGGCGCCGCCGCACCAGGCGACGACCGCAGCGGCGAGGCGCCCTCCGGGCCCGGCGCCACCAAGGACAACCCGGCCCCCATCGGCACCACCGTCGAAGTTGCCAAGGACTGGTCGTTCACGATCAACGCCGTCGACCTCGACGCCAACGCCGAGATGCTCAAGGGCAACATGTTCAACAAGCCCCAGGTCGACGGCAACCGCTTCATCTCCGTGAACGCCACCATCCGCAACGGCTCCGACAAGCCCGGCATGGCCCTCGGCCAACTCAAGATCGGCGCCCTCCCACCGTCGGGTGTCCGCGTCGATCAGACCTACATGACCGCCGGCATCAAGGCCATCGACCCGAGCGCCCAACTCCAACCCGGCGCCCAGATCACCGGCGAGATCATCTTCGAGCTCGACCCCGCCGACATCCCCAACACCGTCGTGCTCGTCGAGCCGCAGTTCACGCTCGACGTCAACGAAGACCAGCGGTTCTTCGCCATCCAGTAGCTCGTCACGCCACCGGGTCCGCGCGGGTTGAGGCGTCAGCCCCGCGGGCCCGGCCCGGCGATCACGCCGGCACGTCGGCCAGCGCCTCCCGCAACCGGCCCAGGTGCGGTGCCTCGGCGATCTGGTGCAGCTCACCCATCGTCCAGTTCGTGCCCGTCGCCGCCGACAGCCGCGCCGCCTCCGCCGCATCGGACGCCGCGCCCTCCACGTCATCGGCCCACGCCCGCGCCGACGCCACATGCGCCCGATACCAGGCCACATCCCGGGCACGGTCAGCGGGGTACCGGGCCAACGCCTCGTCCATCGCCGGCGCCGCGTCCGGGCCGTGCCGCAGCAGCTCCAGGTCCAGCACGTTCAACTCGAGCATGTCGGCCAGCCAGTACATCCACGGCGGTTCGGCCTCGAGGTCGACGGCGTCGTGTGCCTCCAGGCTCACGTCCACGGCGAGCGCCAGGCCGTCGGCGTCGCCGAGCAGCGCCTGGGCGCGGGCCTCGTAGTTGCTGGCCCACCCGACCGCGCCCGGGGACATGCCCCAACGCGGCTCGCGGGCACGGCGGGCCAACTGGACGGCGTCGTGCAGGTCGCCGTCGCCGAGCGCCAGCCCGGCGCGCCAGCCGAACATGTGCCCGATCAGCGCCGGCACCTCCCACTCCACGGCGAGCGCCAGCGCCCGATCCCGTGCCGCGGTGGCGTCCCGGCCGGCGTCGACCGTCAGCCACCAGTGCAGCAGCGCCGCCTCGGCGGCCACCCGGCCGATGTCGCCTCGGTCCTTGAGCTTCGCCCCGGCCATCCACTGCTCGGCCAGGCCGAGCAGGTGCCCCGACGCCGGCAGCAACGACCCCGACGGGGCGAAGTCGTCCTCCTGGCGCAGACCGTGCACGAGCCCGGCGAGGTGCCCCGCCGTCGACCGGTCCGGGCGCAGCGCGGCGGGGGAGCGATCCCCGATCGCGGCCGCGCCGGCGACCGCTGCACCCGAGGACAGGGCCAGCTGGAGGAACTCGCGGCGTCTCACGTGTGCGTCCTTCCCGCCCCGAGGGGCGACGGTGGGGGCCAGGCCGATCGCGAGGCGCGCATGGTCGGGCATGTCGAGCCCGTCGGCGATGCGCTCGATCACGGCGAGCTCGGTGACCCGGTGCTTGCCGTTCACGACGTCCGAGACCTTGCCCTGCGCCATGCCGACCTCGACGCCGATCTGCGTCTGCGACGCCCCGGCCCTGATCGACACGAGCCGCAGCACCGCGCCCAGGTCGCGCGCTTCGAGCGCCGCCACTGTGGCGGGCTCATCCCAGAACCCCTCGGGCACCCGCACGCGGGCCGTGCCTCGCCTCGTCATCGGACCATGCCTCCCCGGCACGCGCCCATACCCCGGAGGAATACCCCGGAGGGATGGGTTCTGCCGCTCGTCACAGCAACCATCGAACCATGCCCCTCACCCTCCCTGCACCCCCTCACGTCGAGGGCGACTTCTGGGACGACCCCGAGGTGGTCGCCGCGGTCGAAGCCGGCGACGTCGCCCGGTTCCTGCTCGCTGTGCGCGGCGCGCGCCGGGCGCGCTGGTCCCAGGACAAGCTCGCCAAGATGATCGGCTGCCACCAGGCCACCGTGTCCGAGCTGGAGTGCGGCCGGCGCGCCGTCACCCCCCAGCGCCTCGACGCCATCCTCACCGGCCTCGCCGTGCCTACGGACCTCCGGCGGAGGTGGGGCGGATGACCGACGTGCCCTCGGCTACATGCCCCGCTGAGAGTCACGGCGACCTCACGCACGCGTCATGTTTGGCGGGCAAGCAAGCTGACCGTGCGGTATACGTAGACAGAGCCGTCCCTGCGTGTGTTCGTGACACTGCCCCCAGCGGGGGCTTTGGCACTGAGTGGCCAGGGAAGGCCGGCAATGCGGCAGGGCCGTCCACAGCGCGGAATGGGCGGGCCGAGTTGAACAGCGAGGGGGCCGAAGTGGCGGACGTGGACGTGTCGACGGCGGATCCTGGACACCGAGACCTGGCGAACGAGAACGCCCGCCTCCGAGCGCAGCTCGCCGACGCCAAGGCCGAGATCGCCGACCTACAGGCGCGCCGAGACGCCGCCCTGGGCTCTCTCGGCGGCGGCTCGCTCAGCGGGGCGTGACGAGCCCGAAGTAGGCGTCGCGCAGTGCCCGGCGCTGCGAGTCGGTCAGCTCGGGCGCCATCTCGATCGCCTGGAGCACCGAGGTGTGATCGGCGACGAAGCCGGCCTGCACGAGGATCCACCCGTGCGGCCGGTCGCACGCGTCCTCGATGGCGCGCAGCTGGTAGGCGTCCGGCGTCGACTTGTCGCGCTCCCACTGGCTGACCGTCGACTGCCCGAACGACGTCTTCTCGGCCAGCTGGTCCTGCGTCAGCCGGCCCGCGCGGCAGGCGCGTATGGCTGCCCCGATCGAGGGGGCCTCGGAGGTGGCTAGATCGGCGATGGCCGACACGGTATCGCGATCTCGATATTCGACCAAGGAATCCACGGCACCCTCCCTGAGCTGAGCCTGCACTGCGCGGAAAGTAGATATCAAATCGGCGATATTGTTGACATCGATATCGCAAATCGGATACCGTGGACTCATGCCCTCCGGCCCCGAGACCTTCGGATCGCTTCTCCGCAAGCATCGGCGTAGAGCCGGGCTGACCCAAGACGCACTCGCCGAGCTCGCCGGCGTCGGCCAGTCCTCCCTCAGCCAATGGGAGACCGACAACAACGAGCCCAGCCTCCGCATCGCCGTCCTCCTGGCCGCATCTCTCGACGTCAGCCTCGACGAGCTCACCGCACCGCTCCAGCCCCGCCCTAAGAGCCGTCGCCGGCCACAGCCCCTCCAGGTCGCGTCATGAGCCTCACGCCCGAGATGCGCGCAGCGGCACGCCGCTACGGACGCGAGTCCCGCATCGCTCAGGGCCTGCCCGAGACGATCACCGACCCCGTCGCCCTCACCAAGATCGCCACGATCCTCCGTTCCCCCTCGACCGTTCCCCTCTCGTCGAACGGTCGAAGCGCGTCACCCGCTTCCCCGCAGGTAGACGCGCCGAGGCCCGCCCCCGGCAGCACCACCACCACCAACCGCCGACGGGGGCGGGCCTCCTCTCCCTCCACCGACGCCGCCTAACCGACCGGCTCAGCCGCAACCAAGGAACCCACAACATGACGTTGCTCTCCTTCAACGCGCCCCGAAACCCGCTCGGCCGACGCACCCCGTGCCGGCTCACCCCCTACGCCTCCGAGTTCGGCGCCCGCAACGCCGCCGTGCTCCTCGGCCTGCCCGGCCGAGCCGCCCACCAGTGCGAGCACTGCCCGCACACCTGGCACACCGGCCCCGCCCCCAAGCGAGCGAAGGCGGTCGCCTGATGGGCAACGGAGCACGACACCACCTCACCGCCGTCGCCCGCACCACCGGCGCACCGGCCCAGCTCAACGACACGGCCGAGACCCGCACCGTCGCCGGCGTCACCCTCACGCAGAACGACCTCGGCTACCACGTCGACAGCCCCGCCGGCCTCATCCGCATCGAGGCCGTCGACGGCCCCTCGGCCTACTGGGACGCCTGGATCCCCGGCCGAGACGAGCCCATCAGCGCCCGCACGCTCGGGCGGCTCGTCGGCCAGCTCGTCCGGCTCGGGCACCTCACGAAGGCGGCGAGCTGATGGACCAGGGCCACCACCCCCGCTTCCGCTACGAGGCCGACTTCGCCACCCCCCGCTGCAGCTGCGGCTGGACCGGCACCAGCACCCGCTGGGGCTCGCAGGCCAACGCCCAGTTCAACGTGCACGCCCAGGCCGTCGGGGCACCCACCATGCAGATCGCCATGCCCCGCGAGACGTGGGCCCGGCGGTACACGTCACGCCTGCGCGACCACGGCTACCCCGGAGGTGATGCCGCGTGACCCGCCCGGCCGCCGCCGACGGCCTCGCGACCGCGATCGCCAAGGCCCTCCAGGACGGCCCCGCCGCCGGCACGGGCGTCGTCGTCGCCACCTGCACCGAGATCGCCGACACGATCGTCGACTACCTCGCCTGGGACCACGTCCAGCCCCTGCTCAACCGGTTCGTCACCGAGGCCGGCCAGCGCGAGGGGGTGGGGGAGTGATCCGTCTCACCCGCGTCATCGAGTACGAGTACGAGTCGCTCGAGGACATGGCGAAGGACGTGGCCTGCTGGACGCTGCGGCCAAGCACGAGCAAGTGGTTCCCGTTCGGCCCGAGGAAGCGCGCCCGCTCGGAGATCGTCAAGGTCGTCGAGGCCGAGAGCGTCCCGACTCGGCTGTGCGACTGCGGGCACCCGGCATCGCACCACCACGACCAGCGGAACACGGTCAACAACGCCTTCTGCGATCACTTCATCTGTGACTGCCAAGGCTTCGCTCCGGCGGTGCAGTCGTGACCGCCGCTGCTGTCGCTTCGTCCGTCGTCGTCACCGAGCCCGGCATCTACGACATCGACGTCGACGACTACCACGCCGACCCCGTGCCCGGTGGGTCGCTGTCGTCGAGCGGTGCCCGCAAGCTCCTGCCGCCGTCGTGCCCCGCCAAGTTCCGGTACGAGCAGGACAACCCCGGCCCGAGCCAGGCACGGCACTTCGACCTCGGCCACGCGGCGCACAAGCTCGTGCTCGGTGTCGGCGCACCGCTCGTCGTCATCGAAGCCGCCAACTACCGCACCAAGGCCGCGCAGGAACAGCAGAAGGCCGCCCACCTCGCCGGCCACGTGCCGCTCCTCACCCACGAGCACGACCAGGTGCAGGCCATGGCCGCCGCCATCCGCGAGCACCCCATCGCCGGGCCCCTGTTCAACCCCGAGCACGGCACACCCGAGGTGTCGCTGTTCTGGCGCGACACCCCGACCGGCGTCATGTGCCGGGCCCGCATCGACTGGCTCCCGCACCAGCGGCCCGGGCGCACGATCATCGTCGACTACAAGACGTGCCGCACAGGCGACCTCGACGGCCTGTCCCGAGCCGTCCACGACCACGGCTACCACGTCCCGGCCGCGTGGTACCTCGCAGGCGCCCAGGCCCTCGGCCT
>CBINDH010000120.1:0-7894 GCA_966249365.1 uncultured Xylanimonas sp.
GCACGCTCATCGGTGCGGTGCTCGACCGCAACGGCCTGCGCCCCGGCCGCTACTGGGTCACGCAGGACGGCCTCGTCGTCCTCGCCTCGGAGTCGGGCGTGCTCGACATCGACCCGGCGTCCGTGGTCAGCAAGGGCCGCCTCGAGCCGGGCCGCATGTTCCTCGTGGACACCGGCGCCGGCCGGATCATCGAGGACGACGAGATCAAGGGCCAGCTCGCCGCGCAGCAGCCGTACCAGAAGTGGCTCGACGAGCACCGGATCACGCTCGACTCGCTGCCCGAGCGCGAGCACGTCGCCCACAGCCCCGCCTCGGTGCAGCGCCGCCAGCGCACCTTCGGGTACACCGAGGAGGAGCTCAAGGTCATCCTGACCCCGATCGCGAACACCGGTGCCGAGCCGCTGGGCGCGATGGGTACCGACACGCCGATCGCGGTGCTCTCGAACCGTCCGCGGCTGCTGTTCGACTACTTCACGCAGATGTTCGCCCAGGTCACGAACCCGCCGCTGGACTCGATCCGCGAGGAGCTCGTCACGTCGCTCGGCAGCGCCATCGGGCCGGAGCCGAACCTGCTGACGGCGACGCCCGAGCACGCCCGCAAGCTCGTGCTCGACTTCCCGGTCGTCGACAACGACCAGTTCGCGAAGATCGTGCACGTCGCCAAGGACGAGCGCCTCGAGGGCCTGTTCCGCAGCTACACGGTCCGCGGCCTGTACTCGGTCGCCGGCGGCGGCGCCGCGCTCTACGACCGCCTCGAGGCGATCTTCGCCGAGGTCGACGAGGCGATCGCCGGCGGGGCGACGCACATCATCCTCTCCGACCGCGAGTCGAACGCCGAGCTGGCGCCGATCCCGTCGCTGCTGCTGACGTCGGCCGTGCACCACCACCTGCTGCGCCAGCGCACGCGCACCCAGATCTCGCTCGTGGTCGAGGCCGGCGACGTGCGCGAGGTGCACCACGTCGCGCTCCTCATCGGCTACGGCGCCGCGTGCGTCAACCCGTACCTCGCGATGGAGACCGTCGAGGACCTCGCCGTGCGCGGCTACCTCCAGGTCACGCCGCAGCAGGCCGTCGCGAACCTCATCAAGGCGCTGGGCAAGGGCGTGCTCAAGGTGATGTCCAAGATGGGCATCTCGACGATCATGTCCTACCGCGGCGCGCAGATCTTCGAGGCCGTCGGCCTCTCCCAGGAGCTCGTCGACGACTACTTCACGGGCACCACGTCGCGCCTGGGCGGCGTCGGGCTCGACGTCGTCGCAGCCGAGGTCGCCGCGCGGCACGCCGAGGCGTACCCGTCGTCGGGCAACCCCGACCCGCACCGCCGCCTGACCACGGGCGGCGAGTACCAGTGGCGCCGTGACGGCGAGGAGCACCTCTTCGACCCGGAGACGGTGTTCCGGCTGCAGCACTCGACGCGCACGGGCCGGATGGACGTCTTCCGCCAGTACACGCGCCGCGTCGACGAGCAGTCGCGCCGCCTGATGACGCTGCGCGGCCTGCTGCGCTTCTCGCCGGAGCGCGAGCCGATCCCGATCGACGAGGTCGAGCCGGTCAGCGAGATCGTCAAGCGCTTCAACACGGGCGCGATGTCGTACGGCTCGATCTCGCGCGAGACCCACGAGACGCTCGCGATCGCGATGAACCGCCTCGGGGCGCGTTCCAACACGGGCGAGGGCGGCGAGGACCCGGAGCGCCTCTACGACCCGGAGCGCCGGTCGCGCGTCAAGCAGATCGCCTCGGGCCGGTTCGGCGTCACGAGCGAGTACCTCACGCAGGCCGACGACATCCAGATCAAGCTCGCCCAGGGCGCCAAGCCCGGCGAGGGCGGTCAGCTCCCGGGCGCCAAGGTGTACCCGTGGGTGGCCAAGGTGCGGCACTCGACGCCCGGCGTCGGGCTGATCTCGCCGCCGCCGCACCACGACATCTACTCGATCGAGGACCTCGCGCAGCTCATCCACGACGCGAAGAACGCGAACCCGTCCGCGCGCATCCACGTCAAGCTCGTCTCCGAGTTCGGCGTCGGCACCGTCGCGGCGGGCGTGTCCAAGGCGCACGCCGACGTCGTCCTCATCTCCGGGCACGACGGCGGGACGGGCGCCTCGCCGCTGACCTCGCTCAAGCACGCGGGCACGCCCTGGGAGATCGGCTTGGCCGAGACCCAGCAGACCCTCGTGCTGAACAACCTGCGCGACCGCATCACGGTGCAGGTCGACGGCCAGCTCAAGACCGGCCGCGACGTCGTCGTGGCGGCGCTGCTCGGAGCCGAGGAGTTCGGCTTCGCGACGGCGCCGATGGTCGTCAGCGGCTGCGTCATGATGCGCGTCTGTCACCTCGACACGTGTCCTGTCGGCGTCGCGACGCAGAACCCCGAGCTGCGGGCCCGCTTCACGGGCAAGCCCGAGTTCGTCGTGAACTTCTTCGAGTTCATCGCGCAGGAGGTGCGCGAGCACCTCGCCTCGCTCGGCTTCCGCTCGATCGAGGAGGCCGTCGGCCAGGTGCAGGTGCTCGACACCCGCAAGGCGATCGACCACTGGAAGGCCGAGGGCCTGGACCTGGCCCCGGTGCTCGAGCAGCAGGTCCCCGCGCCGGGCTCGACGCTCTACCGCACCAAGGAGCAGGACCACGGCCTGGCCAAGGCGCTCGACAACCAGCTCGTCGAGGCCGCGAGGCCGGCGCTCGAGGACGGCACCCCGGTGCACATCGAGCTGCCGATCCGCAACGTGAACCGCACGGTCGGCACGATGCTCGGCCACGAGGTCACCAAGCGTTACCGCGGGGCCGGGCTTCCGGACGGCACGATCGACGTGACGCTGACCGGGTCGGCCGGCCAGTCGTTCGGCGCGTTCGTGCCCCGCGGCATCACGCTGCGGCTCTTCGGCGACGCCAACGACTACGTCGGCAAGGGCCTGTCGGGCGGTCGCATCGTCGTCCGGCCCGACAAGGCGTCCGTCCTCGAGGGGCTGGCCAACGTCATCGCCGGCAACGTCATCGGCTACGGCGCGACGTCGGGCGAGATCTACCTCCGCGGTCGTGCGGGGGAGCGGTTCGGCGTGCGCAACTCGGGTGCGACGCTCGTCGTCGAGGGCGTGGGCGACCACGCCTGCGAGTACATGACGGGCGGCACCGTGCTGGTGCTCGGCCCGACCGGGCGCAACCTCGGTGCGGGCATGTCGGGCGGCATGGCGTACGTGCTCGACCTGCGACCGTCGGCGATGAACGTCGCCGCGGTCGCCGGTGGCGAGCTGGCGGTCGGCCCGCTCGACGACGCCGACTGGGAGGTCGTCCAGGACCTGCTGCGCCGGCACGCCGAGGAGACGGGCTCGAACGTGGCCCAGGCGCTGCTGGCCGAGGACGGCGCACGGGCGCGGTTCTCGCGGGTGCTGCCGCTGGGCTGGGCGCGCGTGCGCCAGGCGCTCGCTCAGGCGGAGGCCGACGGCGTCGCCCTGGGCGAGAACGACGCCGACTGGGACGAGAACGCGTGGAACAAGATCGTGGAGGTGGCTCGTGGCTGACCCTCGTGGCTTTCTGAAGGTCCGGGAACGCGAGCTCCCCCCGAACCGACCCGTCGAGATCCGCCTGCGCGACTGGAAGGACACGCACGCGCACCGGGAGGACGGCCAGCCGTACCTCAAGGACCAGGCGTCGCGCTGCATGGACTGCGGCATCCCGTTCTGCCACCAGGGGTGCCCGCTGGGGAACCTCATCCCCGAGTGGAACGACCTGGTGCGCCTCGGGCAGTGGGACGACGCCATCGACCGCATGCACGCGACCAACAACTTCCCGGAGCTGACGGGCGCCATCTGCCCCGCGCCGTGCGAGTCCGCGTGCGTGCTCGGCATCAGCCAGCCGCCCGTGACGATCAAGAACATCGAGTCGTCGATCGCGGAGGCCGAGTTCGAGCGCGGGCTGACCCCGCAGGTGCCCGCACGCCTGACGGGCACGACCATCGCGGTCGTCGGGTCGGGTCCCGCGGGCCTGGCGGCCGCCCAGCAGCTCACCCGCGTCGGGCACACCGTCGTCGTCTACGAGCGCGACGCCCGCATCGGCGGCCTGCTGCGCTACGGGATCCCGGACTTCAAGCTCGAGAAGCACATCATCGACCGCCGTCTGGAGCAGATGGAGGCCGAGGGAACGCGGTTCCGCCCGGGCGTCGAGATCGGCAAGGACATCACCTGGGACGCGCTGCGCCGCCGCTTCGACGCGGTCATCGTCGCCACCGGGGCGACCGTGCCGCGCGACCTGCGGCTGCCGGGCCGCGACCTGGCGGGCGTGCACTTCGCGATGGACTTCCTCGTGCCGGCCAACCGGGCCGTCAACGGCGAGGCGGTCGCGCCGGACGCGCCGAACGCCGCGGGCAAGCACGTCATCGTCATCGGCGGTGGCGACACGGGCTCCGACTGCGTCGGCACCGCGCTGCGCCAGGGTGCGGCGAGCGTGACGACGCTCGCGATCGGCAAGAAGCCCCCGCTCACGCGCCCGGCTCACCAGCCGTGGCCGACCGACCCGATCCTGTTCGAGGTCTCGACGTCGCACGAGGAGGGCGGCGAGCGCACCTACCTGGCGTCCACGGTCGAGTTCCTGGGCGACAAGTCAGGGGCGGTCGTCGGGCTCCGGGTCGCGGAGACCGAGTACCTCCCCGACGGCAACCGCGTGCCCAAGCCGGGCACCGAGCACGTGATCCGCGCCGACCTGGTGCTCATCGCGATGGGCTTCACCGGGCCGGAGACCCCGGCCCTGACCGCGCAGACCGGCGTCGAGCTCACCGAGCGCGGCCTGGTCCGGCGCGAGGACGACTTCGCGACCAGCCTCCCTGGCGTCTTCGTGGCCGGCGACGCCGGCCGCGGCCAGTCGCTGGTCGTCTGGGCGATCGCCGAGGGGCGTGCCGCCGCGGCAGCGGTGGACGCGCACCTGCGAGGCACGACGGAGCTCCCGGCTCCCGTCGGGCCGAGGACGGTGGCGCTGAGGGGCTGACCATGCCCGTTCGGGGCGCGCTCCGCGCCGCGGACGAGCAGAATGACGGCAGGTGCGACTTAGATGGTCGGTGGCGTGCGTGCGCCCCACGGGCCGAGCCCAAGGCCTAGTCGCGCCGCCGGTACAGACCACGGACGTGACAATCGTCCGCGCAGGCCCCGGCAGACCTACCCGGGGCACCATGATGACGAGGCTGGAGACATGCGCAGAGCCAAGATCGTTTGCACCATCGGACCCGCCACGAGCTCGCCGGAGAACCTCCGCAAGCTCATCGAGGCGGGAATGGACGTGGCGCGAATCAACCGGAGCCACGGTTCGTTCGAGGAGCACGAGGCCGTCTACAACAACGTCCGGGAGGCCGCGAAGGCCACCGGTCGCAACGTGGCCATCCTGGTCGACCTCCAGGGCCCCAAGATCCGCCTCGGCAAGTTCGAGGAGGAGAAGAAGTACTACCTCGAGGTCGGCGACGAGTTCACGATCACGACCGAGGACATCGTCGGCAACCAGTCGATCGTCTCGACGACCCACAAGGGACTCGCGAACGACGCCCGTGTCGGTGACCCGCTCCTGATCGACGACGGCAAGGTCCGCGTCCGCGTCACCGCCGTCGACGGCCCGCGCGTGCACACGGTGACCGAGATCCCCGGCCCGGTCTCGAACAACAAGGGCATCAACCTCCCGGGCGCCGCGGTGTCCGTCCCCGCCATGTCCGAGAAGGACATCGAGGACCTGCGCTGGGCCCTGAAGATGGGCACCGACTTCATCGCCCTGTCCTTCGTGCGCAACGCCAAGGACTACGACGACGTCCGCGCCATCATGGAGGAGGAGGGCCGGGTCGTCCCGGTCATCGCCAAGCTGGAGAAGCCGCAGGCGATCGAGAACCTCGAGGAGGTCATCGCCGCGTTCGACGCGTTCATGGTCGCCCGTGGTGACCTCGCCGTCGAGATGCCGCTCGAGGAGGTGCCGCTGATCCAGAAGCGCATCGTCGAGCTCGCTCGCCGGAACGCCAAGCCGGTCATCGTCGCCACCCAGGTGCTCGAGTCGATGACGAACAACCCGCGCCCGACGCGCGCCGAGGCGTCCGACTGCGCCAACGCGGTGCTCGACGGCGCCGACGCGGTCATGCTCTCGGGCGAGACCTCGGTCGGTGACTTCCCGATCATCACGGTCGAGACGATGGCTCAGATCATCTCGGCGACCGAGAAGCTCGGCGCGGACCGCATCGCCCCGCTGGGCTCGCGCCCGCACACCCGCTCGGGTGTCATCACGCAGGCCGCGAAGGAGGTCGGCGAGCAGCTCGGCGCCAAGTACTTCGTGACGTTCACGCAGTCCGGCGACTCCGCCCGCCGCATGTCGCGTCTGCGCTCGCAGATCCAGCTCTTGGCCTTCACGCCGGTGCCGTCGGTCCGCAAGGAGCTGGCGCTGAGCTGGGGCACCGAGGCCTACGAGGTCCCGGCCGTCACGTCCGTGGACGCGATGGTCGCGCAGGTCGACTCGACGCTGCAGGCCAACGGTCTCGCCGAGCCGGGCGACCGCGTCGTCATCGTCTCGGGTGCGCCGGTCGGCGTCCCGGGCACGACGAACTCGATCCTCGTGCACAAGGTCGGCTCGACGGACACGGGCCGCGCCGCGCACTGACCGGTAGCAGGCGCACGCTCGACGGAGCCCGCGGGGACGCGTTCCCCGCGGGCTCCGTCGCGTCGTGGGGGACCTGAGAAAAAAGGGTGGCGTTCGTGAGGAACGCCACCAGCGGTACCGGGTGCGGGACTCGAACCCGCACGCCCTTACGGACAGCGAGGTTTGAGCTCGCCCTGTCTGCCAATTCCAGCAACCCGGCGTGGGTCCCCAGGCTACCGGAACGCGCGCCCGATGCGGACAGGCCTTTCGCGGAGCGGCCGGTCAGCGCCGCGCCATGGATGGTGACGATGCTTCGGCGGACTAGGATGTCGGACGTGACCGAGAAGCTGCCGCTCGACCTTCCCCCCATGCTGGAGCCGGAGGCTCCCGTCGCCCCTGCCCGCCCCGCCCGCCGCGCCGTCGTCGCCGAGGACGAGGCCCTGATCCGCATGGACGTCGTCGAGACGCTGCGCGAGGCCGGCTTCGAGGTGGTCGGTGAGGCCGGCGACGGTGCGACCGCGGTGGAGCTCGCGCTCGAGCTCAAGCCCGACGTGGTCGTCTGCGACGTCAAGATGCCCGAGATGGACGGCATCACCGCCGCCGAGAAGATCGGCAAGGCGCACGCCGCCCCGGTCGTGCTGCTCACGGCGTTCTCGCAGACCGAGCTCGTCGAGCGCGCCCGCGACGCCGGTGCCATGGCGTACGTCGTCAAGCCGTTCACCCCCGCGGACCTCCTGCCGGCCGTCGAGATCGCGATCTCGCGCTACCAGCAGATCGGTGCGCTCGAGGCCGAGGTCGCCGACCTCCAGGAGCGCTTCGAGACCCGCAAGCGCGTGGACCGCGCCAAGGGCCTCCTGCAGACCAAGATGGGGCTCACCGAGCCCGAGGCCTTCCGCTGGATCCAGAAGACGTCGATGGACCGTCGCCTGACCATGCGCGAGGTCGCCGACGCCGTCATCGAACAGGTCGGCGGGGCCTGATCCCATGCGCGCGACGCCGGAGGTGCGGCCTGCGGACCGCGATGACCTCGTCGTCGTCGCGGCGCTGACCGCGGCCGCACGCCCCACGACGTCGGTCGGCGTGCCGGTCGACCACGGCGGCGAGGAAGCGATCCGCACGCACCTCTCCGTCTACCTGGCCTCGGGCGGCCACGTGCTGGTGGCCGAGCTCGAGGGGCACATCGTCGGCTTCGTGCTGGCGCGCACCGTGGGACCGCACCTGTTCGCCGACCTCGCGGCCTGGGTGGTCGACTCCCTGTTCGTCACCCCGGACGCCCGACGGCGCGGCGTCGGTCACGCGCTCGTCG
>CBINDH010000121.1:0-7880 GCA_966249365.1 uncultured Xylanimonas sp.
GGGAAGGTTTCGCCGTCCCCCATCCGGGCGGCAGTCCGTGTTCTGGGCGGCAGATCGAACTGCCGCCTGGACGACGAACTGCCGCCCGGAGCCGCCGCGCCGGCCGACCGCGCCGCGCCGGGAGCGCCCCCGAGGTCGACCTTGTCGGCGGCTCGGGGCAGAATCGCGGGCGTGATCATCGTGAGCACCGACGGTTCGTGCCTCCGCAACCCCGGCGGCGCGATCGGCTGGGCGTGGATCAACCACGACGGCGGGCGGTTCGACTCGGGCGGCGCCGCGAGCGGAACCAACCAGATCGCCGAGCTGACCGCCGTGCTGCGCGCCGTCGAGGCCCACCCCGGCGATGAGCCGCTGCTCATCGAGTCCGACTCCCAGTACGCCATCCGCTGCTCGTCGGAGTGGCTGGAGGGCTGGAAGCGCAAGGGCTGGCGGACGGCGTCCGGAAGCCCCGTCAAGAACCTCGAGCTCGTCCAGGCCATCGACGCCGCCATCGCGAACCGCGGCGGCCCCGTGCGGTTCCGGTGGGTGCGCGGCCACGTCGGCAACCCGTTCAACGAGCGCGCCGACGAGCTCGCCGGCCTCGCCGCCGCGGACTGGGCGGCCGGTCGCGGCGACGTCGGGTCCGTGCTGATCACCGACGTCGGCGAGGCGCCCGCGCTCGACACCGCCCGCCGGCCCGCGACGGTCGGCGCGCGCCCGACAACGGAGCGCGCCCCTGCCGAGCCGCAGTGGGAGCTCGGCACCCTGTTCGACTGACGGCCCCGGGCGGCATCCGCATGGCCGATACTGACGCTGTGCTGGTGCGTCACGAGTCGACGCGCCCGCTGGACGCGCGGGCCACTCTCGCCCAGCTCGGCCACGGCGCGTACGACCCCGCCGTGCGCCGCACACCCGACGGGGCGTTGTGGCGCACCTCGCTGCTGCCCACCGGCCCCGTCACCCAGCGGATCGTCCAGGACGGCCCGCGCGCCGTCGTCGTCGAGATGTGGGGCGACGGTGCACGCGAGGCCGCTGACGGCGTGGCCGACCTCCTGGGCGAGGACGACGACGCCACCGGCTTCACTCCCCCGGCCGTCCTGCGGGAGGCGGCGCTGCGTGCCGTCGGGCAACGGATGCCGCGCACGAACCGCGTGCTCGAGTCCCTCATCCCGGCGGTCCTCGAGCAGCGCGTGCAGGCCGTGACCGCCCACCGGGCGTGGCGGTGGCTGCTGACCCGGCACGGCACGCCCGCACCCGGGCCCGCGCCCTCGGGCATGCGCGTGGTGCCGTCACCCCAGCGGTGGGCGGCGATCCCGTCCTGGGACTGGCACCGCGCGGGCATCGACCCCGGGCGGGCCCGCGTGGCGGTCGCGTGCGCCCGCGTCGCCGGGCGGCTCGAGGAGGCGTCGGCGATGGAGCCGGGCGCCGCGCGTGCCCGCCTCGAGTCGGTGCCCGGGGTCGGCGTGTGGACGTCCGCGGAGGTCGCGCAGCGCGCGTTCGGCGACGCGGACGCCGTCTCGGTCGGCGACTTCAACATCCCGGGCGCGGTGGGCTGGGTGCTCGCCGGGGAACGCACCGACGACGCCGGGATGCTCGCCCTCCTCGCCCCGTACGCGCCGCACCGCCACCGGGTCGTGCGGCTCGTCCGCGACAGCGGGCACGCGAAAGCGCCCCGCCGGGGACCGCGCACGCCGCTCGTCGACTACCGCCGGTTCTGAGCGGGCCGGCAGCCCCCGGACATGGCGACGCCGGGCTCCGACGTCCTGTCAGGCCCGGCGTTCGCGGGGTGGCTCAGCGCTCGACGTCGTCCTCGGCGGACGGCTGCTGCGTCGCGACGACCTCGGCGTGGGTGCGCCCCGCGAGCGTGGTGCGGCGCGGGTTGGCGATCGATCGGTACAGGTTCTCTGCTTCAGGCATACGTGGCTCCTCCTCAGGGCGCGGCGTGTGGCTCGTGGACCGGCCGCGTCCCGCTACGTTGCGGGGTAAGTGGACCATCATGCGTGAGACCCGGTCTCGACGCCAGCCCGTCTCACGTGACAACACTCACCCACCAGGCGGTCCGCCCTCGCCTGCGCGACCATCGACCCATGCCGATCGAGCCCACCCACGACCCGCAGCTCGTGCTGCTACGCCACGGCGAGACCGCCTGGTCGGCGAGCGGCCAGCACACGGGCCGGACCGACATCCCGCTCACCGAGGCCGGCGAGGAACAGGCCCGCAGCGCCGGGCGCGCGCTCGCCCGATACGACTTCGCCGCCGTCTACACCTCGCCCCTGCAACGGGCCCGCCGCACGGCCGAGCTCGCCGGATTCCCTGACGCCGTCGTCGACGACAACCTCGCCGAGTGGGACTACGGGCCCGTCGACGGGCGCACCGCCGCCGAGCTCAGCGGCGTGCTCGGGCGCGAGTTCCTCATCTTCTCCGACGGCGTGCGCTGGCTCGACCCCGACCCCGACCACGGCGACGGGCGGCCCGGTGAGCGCCTCGAGGACGTGTACGCGCGCGCCGTCGCCGTCGTCGAACGCGCCGAGCAGACGCTGAGCCGCGGCGACGACGTCCTCGTCGTCGCGCACGGACACCTGCTGCGGGTGCTCGCCACGGCCTGGCTCGGCGTCGACGCCAGGCTCGGCGAACGGTTCGAGCTCGGCACGGCCGCGATCTCGCTGCTCGGGTACGGCCACGCCCTGCGGACGATCGAAGGGTGGAACCTGCCGCCCGCCTAGATCCCCACGGCCCCCCGCGATCTGCGAGCATGCCGACATGGCACTGCGGGACTCCCACCTCATCGACGACGAGCACGTCGTCCTCCAGCTCCACACGCACGCCAAGGCGATGCTGTGGCCGTTCGTGCTGTTCCTGCTGCTGGTGGCGGCTGCGGTTGCCACGCTCCTCATGTCGAGCGACGACACCGTGACCTGGGTGGTACTGGGGATCCTCGTCGTCATCGCGCTGATCGGCGTGTTCTGGCCGTGGCTCAACTGGCGGACCCACTCGTACTCGATCTCCACGCAGCGGGTCTCCGAGCGGTCCGGCGTCATCACCCGCAAGGGTCGCGACATCCCGCTCTACCGCATCAACACCGTCGCGATCGAGAAGGACCTGGTCGACCGCATCCTCGGGTGCGGCACCCTCGTCATCGCCGACGCGAGCGAGAAGGGCGGCATGGTGCTGCACGACGTGCCGCGCGTCGACATGGTCCACAAGACCATCCAGCAGCTCCTCGCCAGCATGGACGACGGGTCCGACGACGGCGAGTTCCCGCCCAGCGAGCCGCGACGCGGGCGCGCCCGGCGGTGACGACCGCCTGGTTCGTGACCGGCGCGGGACGCGGGCTCGGGCGAGCGATCGCCGTCGCCGCCCTGGAGCGGGGCGACCGGGTCGCCGCGACCGCCCGGGACCCGCGCGCCCTGGACGATCTGGTGGCCCGGTTCGGCGACGCCGTCGTCCCCCTCCGCCTGGACGTCACCGACGCCGACGAGGCGCGCGCCGCCGTCGCCGAGGCGCACGCCCGTCTGGGCCGCCTCGACGTCGTCGTGAACAACGCCGGCTACGGGCTGTTCGGCTACGTCGAGGAGCTGGACCCCCAGCAGCTGCGCGACCAGCTCGAGGTCAACGTGCTCGGGGTGCTGCACGTGACGCAGGCGGCGCTGCCGTTACTGCGCGAGCAGGGCAGCGGCCACGTCGTGCAGGTCTCGAGCTCCAGCGGCGTCGCGGCGTGGCCCGGGCTGGGCGGCTACCACGCGTCGAAGTGGGCGCTGGAGGGGCTCAGCGACGCCCTCGCGCAGGAGGTCGCGCGGTTCGGCATCGCGGTGACCCTCGTGGAGCCTGGCCCGGTGGACACTGAGTGGCGCGGCGCCTCGGCCGTCCACGCGCAGCCGCTGCCCGCCTACGACGAGGCGCGCGCCGCCGCGTGGCACCCGCCGGGGTCGTCCAGCCCGCAGGCCGTCGCGCGCGTGGTGCTCGCGGTCGTCGGCGCACCCGAGCCGCCGCTGCGGATCCTCGTGGGCGACCTCGCCGCCGACGCCGTCATCCCGATGACGCAGGCCCGCCTCGAGCAGTGGCGCGCGTGGGAACCGCTGGGCCGCTCGGCGGACGCCTGACGCCGTCGCCTCCCCTGGGTTCGGCAACGGCCCCTGGTTTCGGCAGGAGGGATTGCCGAACCCGGGGGCCTTTGCCGAACCCACGAGCGGGGCCGTCAGGCCGCTCGGCGCTCTGCCGTCGGGAGGTCGTCCGGGAGGAGGAGGTCGCGCAGGCGCCAGTTCTCGAACGCCTCCGCGTGGCCTGCCGCCAGGCCGTCGGGGCGGGCCTCCTGGATCGCGTGGTGCTGGACGCCCAGGTCCGCCAGGCGTGACGCGAGCTCGAGGAGGTCGGCTCGGGTGTGGACGGTCGGGTCGACCGTCGTGCGGACCTCGTGGGCGACACCGCTCGCCAGCAGCACGTCCAGCGCCCTCCAGGCCGCGGCGCCCGACGACGCGACGCCCGTGACCTGCGCGTACTTCTCGGGCAGGTGCTTGATGTCGAGGCCGACCCAGTCGAGCACGCCGGCGTCGAGCAGGGCTGCCAGCCGCTGGGGCCACGCGCCGCCCGTGTGCAGGCCGACCTGGAACCCCAGCGCGCGCACTGCGTCGACCGCCGTCGGGAGCGCCGGGGAGAGCAGCGGCTCGCCGCCGGAGAACACCACGCCGTCGAGCAGGCCGCGGCGTCGGCCGAGGAACTCGATCACCGACGACCACGGCATCGAGCCTGGCGCGCGCGGGTCCAGGATCGCCTCGTTGTGGCAGTAGACGCACCGCCACGGGCAGCCCTGGAGAAAGACGACGGCGGCGAGCGCGCCGGGCCAGTCCACCGTGGAGAGGCGGACCAGCCCGGCGACGACGGGCTCAGACGAGGGCCGGCTCACGGAAGGTCACCCGCTCGTGGTACTCGCCCTGCTTGCCGATGTTGAAGGACGACACCGGGCGCAGGTAGCCCATGACGCGCGTCCACACCTCGGTGGCGCGGCCGCACGTCGGGCACTGCGTCTGCTCGCCCGTGAGGTACCCGTGGGTCTCGCACACGGAGAACGTCGGGGTGACCGTGATGTACGGCAGGCGGAAGTTCTCCAGGGCGCGCCGGACGAGCTTCTTGCACGCCTCGGCGTCGCTGATCCGCTCCCCCATGTACAGGTGCAGCACGGTGCCGCCCGTGTACTTGGTCTGCAGCTCCTCCTGCTGGGCGAGCGCCTCGAACGGGTCGTCGGTGAACGACACCGGGAGCTGGGAGGAGTTGGTGTAGTACGGCTCGGCGTCGGTGCCGGCCTGCAGGATGCCCGGGAACCGGGCCCGGTCCTCCTTGGCGAACCGGTACGTGGTGCCCTCGGCCGGGGTGGCCTCGAGGTTGTAGAGGTGCCCGGTGCGCTCCTGCGCCTCGACCATGCGGGCGCGCACGTGGTCGAGCACGTCGAGTGCGAGCAGGCGGCCCGCCGCCGTCGTGATGTTCTCGGCGTCGTGCGTGAAGTTGCGGATCATCTCGTTGACGCCGTTGACGCCGATGGTCGAGAAGTGCGAGTCGAGCGTGCCGAGGTAGCGCCTGGTGTACGGGAACAGCCCGCCGTCCATGAGCTTCTGTACGGTGACGCGCTTGGTCTCGAGCGAGTCGACGGCGAGGTCGATGAGGCGGTCGAACGCCGCGATCAGGTCGCTCCACGAACCCGCGTGCAGGTAGCCGAGCCGGGCCATGTTGATGGTGACGACGCCGATGGAGCCGGTCTGCTCGCCCGAGCCGAAGAGCCCGTTGCCGCGCTTGAGCAGCTCACGGAGGTCGAGCTGCAGGCGGCAGCACATCGAGCGGACGTCGCCCGGGTTGAGCTCGGAGTTCACGAAGTTCTGGAAGTACGGGGTGCCGTACTTGGCCGTCATCGCGAAGATCTTGCCCGCGACCGGGGCCTCCCAGTCGAAGTCCTTGGTGATGTTGTAGGTCGGGATCGGGAACGTGAAGGCGCGGCCGGCGGCGTCGCCCGCCGTCATGACGTCGACGAACGCCTCGTTGATCATCGCCATCTCGGCGGCGAGGTCGCCGTAGGTGAAGTCCTGCACCTCGTCGGCGATCATCGGGTGCTCGTCGCGGAGGTCGTCGGGGCAGGTGAGGTCGAACGTGAGGTTGGTGAACGGCGTCTGAGTGCCCCAGCGCGACGGGACGTTGAGGTTGTGGACGAGTTCCTGGATGCCCTGCGCGACCTCGTCGTAAGTGAGCCGGTCGCGGCGCACGTAGGGGGCCATGAGGGTGTCGAAGGACGAGAACGCCTGGGCGCCGGCCCACTCGTTCTGCAGCGTGCCGAGGAAGTTGACGATCTGGCCGAGGGCGCTGGAGAAGTGCTTCGCCGGCCCGGACTCGATCTTGCCGGGCACGCCGCCGAAGCCCTCGTGCAGGAGCTGGCGCAGCGACCAGCCCGCGCAGTAGCCGCCGAGCACGTCGAGGTCGTGCACGTGGATGTCGCCCGAGCGGTGCGCCTCGCCCAGCTCGGGGGCGTAGACCTCGTCGAGCCAGTAGTTCGCCGTGACCTTGCCGGCCACGTTGAGGATGAGACCGCCGAGCGAGAACCCCTGGTTCGCGTTGGCGCGCACGCGCCAGTCGGAACGGTCCAGGTACTCCCCGATGGTCGACGCAACATCGATGGTGCGGCCCATGCTCTGCTTCCTCCCCGTGTGGGCAGCGGATCGGTCCGCCGCGGAGGACTTCAGGTCTAGCACAACATGTTGTGGTTCTCTCGGCGACACACCACAACATCTCGTGGTTATGGTGACGCGCTGTCTCGAAACGCCCTGGGGCGGTCAGGCGACGATCTCGACCACGGAGCCCGCGGGGAGCGTCGCGAGCAGCTCCGCGAAGTCGCCCGCGTGCATGCGCACGCAGCCGTTCGAGCGCGCCTGCCCGACGGCGGCACCGCCCTCCGTGTCGGCGTGGAGGGCGATCGCGGCGTACCCGGTGTCGCCGTAGAACTCATCCATCGCGAGCGACTGGCACGACGTCAGCAGGGCGTCGCCGACGTGCGGGTCGTACACGTGCCCGGCGACCGCGCACACGCCGGTGGGTGTGGGCGTGACGTCGCGTCCGACACCGACGGGGAAGGTGCGCTCGCCCACGGCGAGCGTCCGGTCCGACAGGTCCAGCGTGACGACGGCGGCGGAGCTGATGTCGACGGCGTCGGCCGGGACCCACGCCGCGACGTGGTTCGTGCGCGCCGGGTCGACGGACGGGAGGGCGCCGCGCCCGAACGGCACGAGCACCTGGACCCAGCCCTCGACCGTGTCCGTCACGGCCCAGCGAGCCTGCAGGCCGAGGCCGTCCGCCTCGAGGGCGATCACGGCCTCGCCGTCGGGGGCGGTGTAGCCGGCCGTGAGCGCCTGGCGCGGGGTCGCCGCGAGACCCGTCGCGCCGTCGGCGACGGGCAGGTCCGCGGGAAGGATCCCTTCGAGGGACGGGCGCGGCAGGGTCGCCGGGTCGACGGGCGGCGGAACCGGTGCGGCGACGTCGTCCGAAGGAGACGGGGTCGGCGCCGGGGACGCCGCGGAAGCCGACGGGGCCGGGGTGGACTCGACGGTCGACGGCGCGTCGTCCACGTCCGACGTCGACGCGGAGTACACGACGGCGGCGGCGGTCAGGCCGACGACGCCGAGAGCGGAGAGCGGAAGCGCGAGACGGTGCCCGCGGCGACCGCCGCGGGCACCGTGTCGCATGGCGTCAGCCGTTCACTCGGACGACAGGAACCGGGCGCGGGGCAGCGGCGACGGGGGCCGAGACCGTGTCCGCGGCCGGGTCCGTCGGCTCCTCGGCAGGCGGGTCGACCAGCGGGTCGGCCGTCGGCGTGGTCGGGGTGTCCGTCGGGGTGTCCGTCGTCTCGCAGGTGACCGCCGGGTGCTCGA
>CBINDH010000122.1:0-7797 GCA_966249365.1 uncultured Xylanimonas sp.
CGCCGCGTTCGTGACGACGAACGGTGCGAACCCGAACTGTGCGGCGTACTCGCGTGCCAGACCGGCCGAGACGGTCGAGGTCGAGGCGACCTTGGCGACGTGCCGCCGGCAGAGCCACTCGAAGTAGGGGCGCCGCCAGCGCACCCAGGCGGGCACGTGCTCGTGCCGGCGAGGGCTGTACTCGTGCAGGTCGGCGTGGATGATCCGCGACGGCCAGTGCCGACGCGCGAGAGGCACCGTCTCGAGGTCGTTCGTCAGGACGACGTCGAAGTCCCTGCCCGCGAGCGCGCGGTGCGCGAAGCGGACCGCGGACGTCCGCCAGTACGCCAGGGAGAACTGGCGCGTGGCCAGGATCTTCGCGTTGACGTCGTTGTACGGCGCCGAGTCGGGGATCTGGACGTGCGTGACGACGCCTGCGGGCGCGGGGCCGTACCCGCAGGTGGTGACCGCGTACTCGTCCCGGAACCGCTGGACCTGCTTGAGGACTCGCGCGTCGGAGACGATCGGCGAGAACGACAGGATCAGAAGCGACGGGCGCGGGTCGGGCGTCGCGCTCATCCCTGCACCAGCCCGGCGAGCGAGGCCTGGACGGCGAACTCGGGCACACGCTGGACCAGCTCGTCGAACGTCCCCTGGTCGACGATCGTCCCGTCGCGCATGAAGCAGACGAGGTCGTTGTTCCGGATCGTCGACAGCCGGTGCGCCACCGAGATCACGGTGACACGGCCACGCAGACCGGCGATGGCCTCCGCGACGCTCGCCTCCGTCTTGGTGTCCAGAGCGCTCGTGGCCTCGTCCATCACCAGGACGAGCGGGTCGCAGTAGAGCGCGCGGGCGATACCGAGGCGCTGACGCTGCCCTCCGGACATCGCCATGCCGCGCTCGCCGATGCGTGCGTCGATGCCGCCCTCGCGGGCCTCGACGACGTCCCAGAGCTGCGCCTGCTGGAGCGCCCGGCGCACCCGCTCGCGGTCGATGTCGCTGCTCCAGGAGAGCGCGACGTTCTGCGCGACCGTCCCGTCGAAGAGCGCCACGTCCTGCGGCACGTAGCCGACCCGCTGCCGCCACGCGGCGAGGACGTCCTCGAGCGGCTGGTCGCCCAGCGTCATCTCGCCCCGCGACGGCACGAGGAGGCCGAGGAGGATGTCGACCAGGGTCGACTTGCCAGCGCCCGACTGGCCCACGAGCCCCACCGTCGATCCCAGCGGGATCGACAGGGTGATGTCGTGAACGGCCTCCGTGGACCCGCTGGGATACGTGAACGCGACGTCGCGGAGGTCCAGCGAGCGAGGCTCCCCGACGATCGGCGACCTGCCGATGCGCTCGGCACGCTCGATGTAGCGCTGTGCTCCCTCGATGTCGCCGATGACCGCCTGCACGTGCGGGATGTTCGCCGTCGCGCTCGACATCGTCGACTGGAACGTCACCAGCGCCGGCACCATCCGGAACCCCGCGACACCGAAGAGCGCGACCGAGGCGAGGGCTTCCGACTGCCCCTGGGTCAGCCAGGCGACGCTGCCGACGAGGATGAAGCCTCCCACCAGCGCGCTGTCGATCACGTACTTGGGCACGGCGCCCAGGAACGAGATGTTCGCCCGCGCCCGCGTCGTGTGGATGCGGTTGCCGTGCACGACCTGGGCGACCTCGCCCGCCTTGTCGCGCAGGGTGATCTCCTTGAGCGCCGAGACCATCTCCGTCATGAGCGTGGCGACACGGAAGGAGTAGTCGCGGTTGACCCGGCCGTTGCGCAGCGCGCGACGCGAGACCCACAGATAGAGGAACGCGGCGACCAGCGCCAGGTAGACGACCGTGATGACTGCCGTGAGCGGCTGCGACACCGCGAGGACCAGGAACACGGCGACGAAGGTGACGAGCTGCATCGGCAGCCCGGCCACGGGCAGCAGGAAGCCCGAGGTCACGTTGGCGATCCCGACGTCCGCGAGCCGCACGAGCTGGGCCGTGTTCCGCCCGAGCCGCTCGGTCCACGGCGCACGGATGTACGCGCCGAAGAGCTGGTCACCGATCTCGAGCTCGAAGGCGGCGAAGCGGCGGGTGGCGAACCACTGCTGGGTCACCGCCAGGGCGGACTTGAGGATGATGAGGAAGCAGGCGACGAGGATGAGCCACACGTAGCCGTCGAGGCCCACCTCACCGACGACCGGCAGCGAGACCGACTCGGCGCCGGTCGCCATGCCCGAGAGCGCGACGGCGATGATGCCCAGGGCGGCGATGTCGAGGAGGCCGAGTGCGCAGCTGATGGCGACGTAGAGCTTGAGGTACCGTCGCGCTCCCTCGGGCAGCCGGGGAAGGATGCTGCGCAACGTCCCAAGGATGAGCTTCAAGAAGGACCTTTCACCACGCGGACGCGATGAGCGTTCGCTCGATCATGGGATGTCAAGTGCGTCGGTCAGGACCTGCGCCGAGCGCGTGCCGTCGTGGAAGCTCTCGACGAAGCGACGGCCCGCGCTCGCCAGGGCGCGGTAGGGCTCGCGCTCGCCGACGACCTGTCGCAGCACCGCCTCCAGCGTATCGGATGTGGCCTCGACGATCGGCAGGTCGACACCGGCCGCCGCGCGGGCGCCGGCACGTACCTGCTGGTCCACGTGCCCGACGACGACCCGCCCCGCCGCCATCGCCTCGCACGCGGCGACGCCGTAGTCCCCCAGGCGGAACTGGTCCAGGACGACGTCCGCGTCCGCGTAGACGGCGGCCATCGCGGAGTGCGGCACGCCGGACACGGGCCGGTACTCGATCAACCCCTCACCGTGCAGCGCGTGGAGCACCGGCTCGACGAGGGCCGTGCCCTTGATGACGCCGTGGCTCGGTGCGTGCACGACGACCGGTCTGGCCCGTTCGAGCACCGGTGCGTCCGTGCGCCACTCGGTCGGCTCGACGACGACCGGGCACCACCGCGCCTCGGGGACGTCGAGCAGCAGGCCGCAGGTCGACACGAGCACCGGGGCTCCCAGCTCCCTGGCACCGCGCAGGTTGGCGGCCGCGAGCTGGGCGAGGCGCGGCACGTCGGCCCAGGTCTCGTCCCGGTAGGGCGACCACGGCGACGAGGCGGCATGCCGTTCGGGAGAGCGGATCTCGCTGCCGTGGAACATGATCGCGACGCCCAGCCCCTTCGAGCGGAGCCGGCGCGCCTCCGCGAAGGCGTCACCGCCGTCGAGACGGGGGAACAGGGGACGTCCGGCCTCGGCGACCACGTGGCTGAACTCGTCGACCGCGGCTCGCTGGCCGAGCTGCCATCGGCGGGACGCCGCGTAGACGGGGTACGGCACGGGCAGGTCGACGCGGAAGGAGTAGCCCTGGCCGCCGCGCACGGGGGCCATGCTGACCGCGGCCAGGTCGGGCACGGCGCGCTCGAGCGCCCGCGCCCACGCGTACCCCTGCTCGGCGAAGTTCGCGGGACCGATGTACACCCGGTGGGCGGTGTCGGGCACGCGGGAGGGGTCCGGTCGGTCGGAGGCCGTGTACCCGAAGAACCGCTCGTCGAGCCGCTCGCCGAGCGCGAGCGGCAGTCGGCGCTGGACCGCCATGCGCAGCCTGGTGGCGCCAGCCGCGGCTCGCGTCACGACGCTTCCGCCCACGCCCATCGCGCCCTCCTCGTCGTGCGCACGCGCTCTCACCTCGGAACATCTTGGCGGACGGGCGTCCGCTGCCCAAACCGGCGCGACGAAGCCAGCCGCACGCCGCAGTTGATAGCCTCCACGTGTGCATCACACCCCCCGGCGATCGCCGCGCGCGCCCTGGGCGCGTCCCGGTCCTCCAGAGGCATGATGGCGCCCACCGCACCACCACGAGTCGCCCTCGCAACGCGGGTGTTCACGCCGGAACCAGCAGCGGCGTCCTACCGCCTCCAGGCAGTTGTCGACCAGCTCCGGGGTGACGGTGCCGAGGTCACGGTGCTCACCAGCCGCGCACCGCAGGCGGTACCTCAGCGAGGAGTCCGCCGATGGCCGGTCATCCGGGCCAAGGACGGCACCGTGCGGGGGTACGTGCCTTACGCCTCGTTCGACGTGCCGCTCTTCTTCCGGTTCCTCCTCGGGCGCCGCGCCGACGCGGCGCTCGTCGAACCCCCGCCCACGACGGGCGCGGTCGCCCGCATGGCCCTCGCGCTGCGGCGGACGCCGTACGTGTACTTCGCCGCCGACCTCGTCTCGCTCGCGGCCCGCGGCGCCGGGTACCCGGGCCCCGTGGTCGCCTTCACCCGTGCGCTCGAGGCCTTCGCCCTGCGCGGCGCCGCAGCCGTCTGCACCGTGAACGAGGAGCTGCGGGAGCGCATCGCCGCGCTCGGGGTCGACCGCAGCCGCATCCACGTCGTCGGCAACGGCATCGACACCTCCGTGTTCTGCGCCGACGGGCCGACACGCGACGTCGCGCCCGACCGCACCGGCCCGACCTTCGTCTACGCGGGCACGATGAACGACCTGCACGGGGCCGGCGTGTTCATCGACGGTTTCGCACGAGCGCTCGCCGACCTGGACGGGGCGACGCTCGTCATGGTGGGCCGGGGCACCGAGGTCCCGCACATCCGGGCGCAGGCCAAGACGGTGGGCCAGGACGCCGTGCGAGTGCTCGACGCGATGCCCGGCCCGGTCGTCGCGGAGGTGCTGCGAGGCTCGACCGCCGCCCTCGCGTCGCTACGGCCGGAGAGCGGGTACGCGATGGCGCTGGCGACCAAGGCCGTCGCCGCCGCCGCCACCGGCACACCGGTGATCTTCGCCGGCGTCGGACCGACCGCCGCCGTGGTGACCGAGGGGGGCCTGGGCGCCGCCGTCCCCTGGGACGCCGACGCCGTGGCGGACGCGATGCGCACCGTCGCCGCCCGAGCCGACGACGGTGCCGAGCGGCGGCGGCGTGCGGACTGGGTCAGCGCGAACGCCTCCCTGACGGCCGTCGCGAAGCGCGTGTCCGACGTCCTGCTGGCTGCCGCACGCGGCCGCTGAAGCCTGCCCCGGAAGGGCGACCGGGCTCTGACGTGCCACGACGTCGAGCGTCACTCCCCCTGCGGTACCGCCATGCGTCACGCAGACTGGCGGCACGAAGGAGGAGACAGCGTGCGACGACATCTACCCACCGCGGCCCTGGCCGCACTCGCCCTGGCGACAACAGGGGCGCTCGCCGTCGTGCCCGCGTCCGCAGCGGCGGTCACGACCAACGAGGTGGTGGCGATCCCGTCGACGGGCGCCCTGACCATCTCCGGACGGGGGTGGGGCCACGGGCGCGGCATGTCGCAGTACGGAGCGAAGGCCCAGGCGGAGGACGGCCGGACGGCCGCGCAGATCCTGGCGTTCTACTACCCCGGCACCGCGGCGGGAGTGGTGAGCAACCCCGCGGTGCGCGCGCTCGTCTCGGCCGACACCGACAACAGCATGCACGTCATCGCCGAGCCCGGGATGACGGCGACCGACGCTTCCGGGACCGCACGTCCGATCACCTTCGCCGAGGGAACGGCGACGGAGCTGCGCGTCCGGCGCCCGTCCGGCGCGCTCGTCGTCCAGGGGCTCGTCGGCTCGACCTGGGTCACGTGGGGGACCGCCGTCTCGGGTTCCGCCGTGACGATCGCGGCGCCCGACCAGACGGTCCAGCTCGTGGTCGGGACCACAGCCACCGGCGAGCACCGCGTCGAGTACCGCGGCGCCATGCGAGCGGCCTGGGACACCTCCGCCGCCCGGCTCCGGACGGTCAACGTCGTCCCCCTCGAGTCCTACCTGCGATCCGTCGTGCCGCCGGAGATGCCCTCGTCCTGGAGCGCCGCCGCCGTGCAGGCACAGGCCGTCGCCGCCCGCACGTACGCCGAGTACGAGCGGCGCGCGAACGCCGCCCGGGTGTTCGACGTCTGGGACACGACGCAGAGCCAGGTCTACAACGGGGCCCGCAAGCTCAACCGCGCGGGCACGACCGTCACGTCCACCGGCGAGAACGCTCGCACCGACGCGGCGATCGCCGCCACGGCCGGCCAGGTCCGGACGTATGGCGGAGCACCCGCCTTCACCCAGTTCGGCTCGTCCAACGGCGGCTGGACGAAGGCCGGGAACCTGGCCTACCAGCAGGCCGTGGCGGACCCGTGGGACGCCCGTGCCGTCGGGCCGTGGTCGGTCCAGGTGACCGCCACGCAGATCCAGACCGCGTACCCCAAGGTCGGGACGCCGCGCACGATCGAGGTGCGCAGCCGGGACGGCAACGGCGAGTGGGGCGGGCGCGTCCTGACGGCGCGGATCACGGGCAGCACGGGCACCGTGGACATCACGGGCGACCAGTTCCGCTCCGCGCTGGGGCTGCGCAGCGACTGGTGGCGTGCGGCCGAGCCCTTCACGACGGTGCCGCGCCCGACGATCTCGGGCAAGGTCACCGTCGGCGCGGTGCTCACCGCGAACCCGGGCACCTGGGTGCCGACACCGGCCCAGTTGTCCTACCAGTGGTTCTCGGGCGGGGCGGCGGTCAGCGGCGCGACCGCGGCCACCTACACGGTCCGTCCCGCGGACCAGGGCAGGGCGCTCAGCGTCCGGGTGACCGGCACCCGGCCCGGCACCATCGCGGCCTCCGCGACCTCGGCGACGGTCTCCGTGCCGTGGGCGCCCGCGACGAGGTTCACGCTCTCCCCCGACCTCGACGGCGACCGGCGCGGCGAGCTGCTCGCGGTCCGCGGCGACCAGCTCGTCCGGTACCCGTGGACGGCGTCGGGCACCCTGGGGACGCCGCAGGTCGTCGGCACCGGCTTCACCAACCAGCAGGTGTACGCGCCCGGCGACTGGAACGGCGACCGCAGGGCCGACGTCATCACCGTCCGCCCCGACGGCCTGATGTTCCTCTACCCGGGGAACGGGAACGGGACCCTCGCCTCTCCGCGCCAGATCGGCAACGGATGGCAGGGCTACCGGGTCGCCCCCGCAGGGGACCTGACCTGGGACCGGATCAACGACCTCCTGGGCATCCCGGCCAACGGCGACCTGACGCTAGATCAGGGCAACGGCCGTGGCGGCTTCGTCTGGCCCTACCCGAAGGTCGGGAACGGTTGGGTCGGGTTCGACCTGTATGCCGCCGGAGACATCACCAGGGACGGCCGCGCCGACATCCTGTCCGTGGACTCGCGCGGCAACCTGTGGTCCTACGCGGGCCGCGGGAACGGCACGTTCCTGGCTCGCAAGCAGGTCGGCAACGGCTGGGGTGCCTACACGCTCGCCGCCGGCGCGGACCTCAACGGCGACGGCACCGCGGACATCGTCGGGCGCGACGACGCGACCGGGACGCTCTACGTCTACACGGGCCGCGGCGGCGGCTACTTTGCCACGAAACGAGCGATAGGCACGGGCTGGTAACCACCCAGTAAAACGGGCATTGCTCTCAGGTCGGCCATCCACCACAATCCGAGGACCGACCGAGGAGACGCCGTGCGCCGACGCATGCCCGTGGTACCCGTCCTGACCGCGCTCGCCCTGGCTGCGACGACGGCGTTGACAGCCGCGCCACCCGTGTCCGCCGCCACGGTCGCGACGTCCGAGGTGACACCCGTGCCCGCCTCGGGGACGCTCGTCGTCGAGGGCCGCGGTTACGGCCACGGCATCGGGATGTCGCAGTACGGGGCACGCGCGCGGGCAGCGGCCGGCCACACGTACGAGGAGATCCTGGACTTCTACTACCCGGGCACCACACGGCAGACGCCGGCGAACACGGACCTCAGGGTGCTCATCTCCGGCGACACGGACGGCACGACCCAGGTCCGGGGCAACAACCTGCTGGTCTCCGTCGACGGCGCGGCTCCGATCCCGATCTCGTCGCACGGGTCGGTCT
>CBINDH010000123.1:0-7764 GCA_966249365.1 uncultured Xylanimonas sp.
CACGATGAGCAGGACGACGTCGGCGCCGTGCGACCGCGCCTCCCACACCTGGTACGGAGTGACGACGAAGTCATTGCGCAGCACCGGGACGTCGACCCGGGCGCGCACGGCGTCCAGGTCGGCCAGCGAGCCGCCGAACCGGCGCTCCTCGGTCAGCACGGAGATGACGGAGGCGCCGCCGGCGGCGTAGTCGGCCGCCAGCGCCGCCGGGTCGCTGATCGCGGCGAGCGCACCCTTGGAGGGGCTCGACCGCTTGACCTCGGCGATCACCGCGATCGCGTCCTGCTTCCGCAGGCGCGACACGACCTCGAGTGCGCAGTCGCGGCGCGAGGCGCGCTCCTTGAGCTCGTCGAGGCTCGTGGCGGCCTGGCGGACGGCGAGGTCTTCGAGGACGCCCGCGACGATGGACTCGAGGACAGTCGTCATGCCCGGATCTCCGGGCGGGTCGGCTTCGGCTGCCCGTACCCCATGCTGCGCAGCACGCCGCCGGCGATGAGCGACGCGACCACGACGACGGCGCCGACGACGATGACCCACACCGTCGGGCCGACGAAGCCGATCGCGGCGATGACGGCACCCAGCGTCACGCCGATCATCGCGACCCACGAGGCGAGCGTCTTGCCCTCGTTGTGGAACGGGGCGGCGTCGGGGAGGTACGAGCTCTCGACGTTCTGGTTCTCGGCCATGGCGTGGTGATGCCTCTCACTCTCGGGCTGGCTCAGCAGGAGCCAGCCTATCGGTCCTGCGGAGCGGTCGGATCCGCCCCTCGGGTCAACGCGTCCCAGGCGTCGTGGCTGTCCACGGGGGCGCCCGGGGAGGGGGTCTGCGGTGTGCGCTCGTGGCGCGACGACGTCGTCCAGCCTCGGGCGAGCACGCCGATCGCCACGGCGGCGACGACGACGAGCACGCCGACGGCGGCGGTGACCCACGGCCACGGGGTGAGCGTGGCCGCGGTGCTGAGGTCGGTGACCCCGGCGGTCTCGCCCGCGCCGGCGGCGGCGAGCTCGTCCGGGCGGAGCGTGGCGCCGATCGCGGACGCCGCCACCAGCACGCCCGCGGCCGCGGCGACGCCGAGCACGACCCAGCGCGCGCGCAGCCCGACGAGCCCGAGCGCGAGCCCCGCGGCGACGATCACGAAGCCCGCGGCGTTGACCGCGGGCGCGGCGGCGCCGCCCGTCACCGCGACGTCCACGGCCGGGTCGAGCGCGGTCGCCGTCTGGGCGCGCACCCAGGCGGGCCCGGCCGTCGCGAGGGTGAGCGCCCCCAGGGCGACGAGCAGGACCGCGGAGCGGGCGCGCGTGAGCATCACAGCGCCCTGAACCGGGCGGCGAGCTGGACGGCCCGCACCGCGGCCGCGGCCTTGTTGCGCGACTCGGCGTACTCGAGCGCGGGCACCGAGTCGGCGACGATGCCGCCGCCCGCCTGCACGCTCGCGCGCCCGTCGCGCAGGAACGCGGTACGGATCGCGATGGCCATGTCCATGTTCCCGCCGAAGTCGAAGTAGCCGACGGTCCCACCGTAGATCCCGCGCGACGCGGGCTCGAGCTCGTCGATCAGCGCGATGGCGCGCGGCTTGGGCGCCCCGGACAGCGTCCCCGCGGGGAACGTCGCCTTGAACGTCTCGAGCGCGGTCCTCCCGGGACGCAGGCGCCCGACGACCGTCGAGCACAGGTGCATGATGTGGCTGAACCGGCGCAGCTTCATGAACTCGACGACCTCGACGGTCGTCGGCTCGCACACCTTGACCAGGTCGTTGCGCGAGAGGTCGACGAGCATGACGTGCTCGGCGAGCTCCTTGGGGTCCTCGTACAGGCCCTCGCCGAGGGCGACGTCCTCCTCGACCGTGGCGCCGCGCGGGCGCGAGCCCGCGATCGGGTACGTCGTCACGTGGCCCTGGTCGACCTTGACGAGCGTCTCGGGGCTCGAGCCGACGACGTGGAAGGGGCGCCCGTCCGCGTCCGTGAGCTGGAAGAAGTACATGTACGGCGACGGGTTGACGGTCCGCAGGGCGCGGTACACGTCGAGCGGGTCCGCCGGGCAGTCCAGGTCGAGGCGCTGCGAGAGGACGACCTGGAAGACCTCGCCGTCGCGGATCGCGACCTTGCCCGCCTCGACGGCGGACTCGAACTCGTCGCGCGTCGAGCGGAACTCGAGCTCGGGCTCGGCCGCCGCGGGGTCGAGCACCGTGGTGACGCGCGGGCCGCCCGCGGCGAGCCGGGCCTCCAGGGCGTCCAGGCGCGCGACGGCGTCGGCGTGCGCGTCGTCGACGCGCTCGTCCGTGTTGTCCATGTTGATGGCGTTGGCGATGAGCCACACCGACCCCGTGTGGTGGTCGATGGCGACGAGGTCGGTGGCCAGGCACAGGGCCAGCTCGGGCGCGCCGAGCTCGTCGGGTGCCTGGAACGGCAGGGTGGGCTCCCAGTGCCGGACGATGTCCCAGCCGAGCGCACCGGCCATCCCGCCGGTGAACGGCGGCAGGCCCTCGACGGGCTCGCTCCGCAGCGCCTCGAGCGTCGCCTCGAGCACGTCGACGACGTCGCCCTCCACGGGGATCCCGGAGGGCACGTCGCCGCTCCAGGACGCCTGGCCGCCGCGGGAGACGAGCTGTGCGCGCGAGGCGACGCCGACGAACGACCAGCGCGACCACGCGCCCGAGGAGTCGGCGGACTCGAGGATGAACGACCCGGGCACGCCGTGCGCGAGGGTCCGGTACAGCCCGACCGGGGTGGTGTCGTCCGCCAGCACGCGGCGCACGACCGGGATGACGCGACGCCCGGCGGCGGCCAGGTCGCGGAAGCCGTCGAGCGTGGGCGTGGTCTCGCCCCAGGCCGGCGCGGTCACGCGTCCTCCTCGGGCACACCGACGACGGCGGGCAGCTCGCCGCCGGCGAGGAAGCAGGTGCGCGCCCCGGTGTGGCACGCGGCGCCGACCTGCTCGACGCGCACGAGCAGCGCGTCGCCGTCGCAGTCGATCGCCACGGACCGGACGTACTGCCGGTGGCCCGACGTGTCGCCCTTGCGCCAGTACTCGCCCCGCGAGCGCGACCAGAACGTCACGCGACCGGTGGTCAGGGTGCGGCGCAGGGCCTCGTCGTCCATCCAGCCGAGCATGAGCACCTCACCGGTGTCGTGCTGCTGGACGATCGCTGCGACGAGCCCGTTGCCGTCACGCTTGAGGCGGGAGGCGATCTCCGGGTCGAGGGTGTCAGGCACGGGCACATCTTGACATGCACGCGCGATCGACCCCGCCCTGTTTCACGAGGCGGAGACCCGTCAGCGCGTCTGGGCCATCCACGCGGCATGCATGCGCGCGTACACGCCGCCCGCCGCGGCGAGCTCCTCGTGCGTGCCGACCTCGACCACGTGCCCGGCGTCGACGACCACCACGAGGTCGCTCGCCTCCGCCGTCGACAGACGGTGCGCGATGGTGATCGTCGAACGGCCGGACGTCAGCGAGTCGAGAGCGCGGGCGATGCGCACCTCGGTGGCCGGGTCGACGGCCGACGTGGCCTCGTCGAGCACCAGCAGGTCGGGAGCAGCGAGGTAGGCGCGCGCGATCGCGACGAGCTGCCGCTCCCCCGCGCTCAGCGCCTCGCCGCGCTGCCCGACGGGGGTGTCGACGCCGTGGGGCAGGTCCTCCAGCCACTCGGTCAGGCCGAGCTCCGCGAACGCGGCCAGGACGCGCTCGCGCGCGTCGGGGACCGCCTCGCGCAGGCCGTAGGCGGCGTTGGCGAACACGGTGCCGTCGAACAGGAAGCCCTCCTGCGGCACCAGCACCACGCGCTCGCCCAGCGACGACAGCGTGAGCCTCGTCAGGTCGACGCCGTCGAGCAGGACGGCGCCGGCGGTCGGGTCCATGAGGCGCGTGACGAGCTTGGCGATCGTCGTCTTGCCCGAGCCGGTCTGCCCGACGATCGCGACCTTGGCCCGCGCGGGCAGGTCGAGGTCCACGCCGTGCAGCACCTCGGGGCCGCCGGGGTACGCGAACCGGACGCCGCGCAGCGAGACCTGGGCGGGGCCACGGGGCGAGTCGACCGCGTCAGGAGCCTCCGCCACCTCGACCTTGGTCTCGATGACCGCGAGCACGCGGCGCCAGCCCGCGACGGCGTTCTGCAGCTCGTTGAGGATCTCGGTGGCCATCTGCACCGGGCCGGTGAAGAGCTGGACGAGGAACAGGAACGCGACCACCTGGCCGGCCGTCAGCTCGCCCGCCACGCCGAGCCGCGCCCCGACCACCACGACCACGGCGAGGGCGAGGTTCGACATGAGCGTCCCGCTCGAGAACGTCGTCGCGACGAGCACCTGGGCCTTGCCCTGGGCCTGGCGGGTCGCCTCGACCGACCGCTCGATGCGGGCACCCGTGCGGGCCGCGACGCCGTAGGCGCGCACCGTCTCGGCGCCGACGACGGCCTCGGAGATCGCGCCGAGCATCGCCCCGACGCGCTCGCGCACGAGCGTGTACCGCGCCGAGACCCAGCGCTGGCCATAGCGCATCACGAGGAAGAGCGGCACGAAGCAGACCCAGACCACGAGGGTCAGCTGCCACGAGAACGTCACCATGAGGACGGTCGCGACGAGGATCTGCAGCGTCGAGACGAGCAGCATGATGCCGCCCCACTGGACGAACATCGAGATGGTGTCGACGTCGTTGGTGACGCGCGAGACGAGCGAGCCGCGGCGCTCCGTGCTCTGCGTGAGCGTCGCCAGGTCGTGCACGTGCCGGAACGCGCGCACGCGCAGCGAGGCGAGGCCGGCCTCCGTGCGCGAGACCAGGCGCATGTTGACGAGCGACGAGCAGGTCCCCGCCACGAGCAGCGCGGCAGCGGCGAGACCCACCATGAGGCCGACGCGTCCCGCGTCGGGGCCGCCCGGGGCGAGGATGCCGTCGTCGATCGTGCCCTGGACCGCGAGCGGCACGACGATGCGCCCGCCCGCGGCGAGCACCGCGAGCAGCAGCGTCCAGCCGATGCCCTGGACGATCTGCGGGCTGATCTCGGCCCCGCGGCGCAGGGTCGCGAACGTGCCGAGGTCCGAGACCGAGGCGATGCGCGCGCTCATACTGCCTCCTCCTCGCGGCGGCGGGTCTCTTCCTCGTACGCGGTCGCGATCTCGCGGTAGCCGGCGTCGCGTTCGAGCAGCTCGGCGTGCGTGCCGACATCCGCGACGCGGCCCCCGTCGAGGTGGACGACCGTGTCGGCGAGCGCGACCGACGACATCCGGTAGGCGACCATCACCACGGTCGTGCCGGACTCGCCGAACCCGCGCAGGATCTGCTGCTCGATGCGCGGGTCGACGGCGGAGGTCGCGTCGTCGAGCACCAGCAGGCGCGGGCGGCGCACGAGGGCGCGCGCGATGGCGAGCCGCTGACGCTGGCCGCCCGACAGGTTCGCGCCGCGCTCGCCGAGCGGGGCGTCGAGACCCCCGGGCAGGTCGGCGACGACCTCGTCGAGACGCGCGAGGCGGAGCGCCTCCCACACGTCGTCGTCGGACCAGGGGCCCTCGCCCGCCTCCGCGAGCGTGACGTTGCCGCGCACCGTGTCCTCGAACACGAACGTCGACTGCGCCACCAGGGCGACGTTCGCGGGCACCTCGTCGGCGGCGAGCTCACGGACGTCGACGCCGTCGAGCAGCACGCGTCCGCGCGTCGGGTCCGAGAGGCGGGCGAGCAGCGAGACGAGCGTCGTCTTGCCGGACCCGGTCGTGCCGACGACGGCGACCGTGGTGCCCGGGGCGACGTCGAACGTGACGTCCTCGAGCAGCGTGACGGTCTCGTCGCCGGCCCCGGGGACGTCGAGGCCGACGCCCTCGAACCGCGCGGCGAGACCGCCCTGGGCGGCGGGCAGCCTGCGATCCCCCGGGACGAGCGTCTCGCGCCGGTCGACCACGGCCGCGATGCGGTCATAACCGACGATGCCGCGCGGCAGCTCGCCCAGCACCCAGCCGAACGAGCGCACCGGGATCGACATGATCGTCAGCAGGTAGGCGGCAGTCACGACGTCGCCCGGCCCGACCGCGCCCGTCGCTGCGCGCCACGCGCCCACGCCGAGCACGGCCAGCGTGCCGAGGTTGGGCAGCAGGTCGATGACCGGGTCGAAGATCGCGCGGATCTGCCCGACCCGCGTCGCGGCGGACCGCAGCTCGTCCGCCCGCTCGGCGAACCGCTCCTCCTCGCGGTCGGCGGTGCCGAGCGCCTTGACGAGCAGCGCGGCCTCGAACGACTCGTGCGCGACGTCGGACACCTCGCCGCGCAACCGCTGCGCCGTCATGACGGCCGGGGCCATGTGCCGCTGGAACACCAGGTTGACGACGACGGTGAGCGGGATGATCACGAGCGCGGCCAGGGCGAGCCACGGGTCGACGAGCAGCAGCATCACCGTCGCGACGACGATCATCACGACGACGCCGAGAGCGAACGGCAGCGGGTTGAACACGCCGGTGGCCGCGTCGACGTCCGCGCTGGCGTGCGCGAGGAGCTGGCCGGCCGGGTGCGCGCGGTGCCACGAGAGCGGCAGGCGCAGGTAGGCGGCGGCGAGCCGTCGGCGGTGCGTCGCCCCGACGTCGACGAACCCCCACCCGGCCCACACGCGGCGGCTCCACACGCCGACCGTGAGCGTGACCGCGACCGCGACCAGCACTCCCCCGGCGAGCCAGATGCGGGCGCGCGCGTCGGCGTCGCCCGCGATGGCGGGGACGACGACCGAGTCGGTCGCCCAGCCGACGGCGCGCGACACGGCGACCGTCGCCGCGCCGAAGAGCGCCGAGCCGAGCACCGCGAGCACGTAGATGCGCGGGGACGCCGCCATGCCCCGCCAGATGAGCTGGGCCGACTTGCGGGCGCGGGACCCGGTCAGGCCGATCGGGTTCTCGTGCACGGGTCAGCGCACCTCCAGGCCCGCGGCCCGCATGGCGTCCTTGACCTGCCCGACGGTGAGCTGGCCGAAGTGGAACACCGACGCCGCGAGGACGGCGTCGGCGCCCGTGCGGGCCGCCTCGACGAAGTCCTCGGGCTTGCCCGCACCGCCCGAGGCGATGAGCGGGACCTGGACGCGTTCCCGCACGGCACCGAGCATCTCCAGGTCGAACCCGTCCTTGGTGCCGTCGGCGTCCATGGAGTTGAGCAGGATCTCCCCCGCACCCAGCGCGGCGGCCCGCTCGGCCCACGCGACGGCGTCGATGCCGGTGCCGCGCCGGCCGCCGTGCGTCGTGACCTCGTAGCCGGACTCGGTGCGCACGTCACCGGTGACGCGCCGTGCGTCGACCGACAGGACGAGCACCTGCGACCCGAAGCGGTCGGCGATCTCGGCGACGAGCTCGGGACGCGCGATGGCAGCCGTGTTCACGCCCACCTTGTCGGCGCCCGCCCGCAGCAGCCGGTCGACGTCGTCGGTCGAGCGCACGCCGCCGCCCACGGTCAGCGGCACGAAGACCTGGTCCGCGGTGCGCCGCACGACGTCGACCATGGTCTCGCGGCCGCCCGACGACGCCGACACGTCGAGGAACGTCAGCTCGTCGCAGCCCTCGGCGTCGTACCGGGCCGCGAGCTCGACGGGGTCGCCGGCGTCGCGCAGGCCCTGGAAGTTGACGCCCTTGACGACACGGCCGGCGTCGACGTCCAGGCACGGGATGACGCGGACGGAAACCGTCACGATGCTCCTTCGGAGGTGGGCTCGGTGGCTGCTTCGGTGACCAGGAGGTGCGCGTCGAGGATGTCAACGACGTAGACCAGCGTGTGTTCCGCGAGCGGATGGGAGGGATCACCGTAGCC
>CBINDH010000124.1:0-7749 GCA_966249365.1 uncultured Xylanimonas sp.
TGCTCGCGCAGGCGGTCGGCCGCGACGCGGGGGAGCGTCGCGAAGACGGCGTTGGCCTGGGTGGGCCGGGTGACCCGGACGGCGTCGCTGCCGAGCGCCTCGACGCCCGCGCGCAGGCGCCGCGCGGCCGCGTTCGCGGCGGACGCGTTGCGGAGCCAGAGCGGCTCGTCGCCGTCGAGCATCGCCAGGAGCTGCGCCGAGACGTACCGGGCCTTGGAGGCGAGCTGCATCGTCGACTTGCGCAGGTACGGCACCGCCTCGGCCGCCGCCCGACGCGCCGCCGCAGCGCCGGGCGTGGGCGCGTCGTCGGGTCCGAGGACGACGACGGCCTCGCCCAGCAGGCCGCCGTTCTTCGCGGCGCCGAGCGAGAGGACGTCGATGCCGACGTCGGTGGTCAGCTCGCGCAGCCCGACGCCGAGGAACGCCGCCGCGTTCGCGAGCCGCGACCCGTCCAGGTGGACGGCCAGGCCCAGCCCGTGGGCGGCCTCGGCGAGCGCCCGGAGCTCCGCGACCGTGTAGACCGTGCCCAGCTCCGTGGCCTGCGTGAGCGTGAGGACCTCGGGCTGCGCGCGGTGCACGTCGCCGAGCTCGCCGGCCCACGCGGTCACGTCGTCGGGGGTGAGCTTGCCGTCGCGCGACGCGCGCGTCAGGAGCTTGAGGCCGCCGACGCGCTCCGGGGCTCCGTTCTCGTCGGTGTGCGCGTGCGCGACGTCGGACGCCACGACGCCGGCCCAGCGCGACGTCGTCGCCATGAGGCTGACCACGTTCGCGCCCGTGCCGTTGAGCACCGGGAACGCGAGCGCGCCCGCACCGAACACCTCCTGGACGCGCTCGTCGAGGCGCGCGGTCCAAGGGTCGGCGCCGTACGCGACGGCGTAGCCCTCGTTGGCCGCGGCGATCGCGGCGAGGACGTCGGGGTGGGTGGGGGCGTAGTTGTCGGAGCCGAAGGGGGGCAGCACGGAGCCAGGCTAAGCGCTCGGCCGGCGGCGTCCCGCGATGGGAACGTGCATCCGAGATCGAACCGTGCGTCCCGATGCACGTTCCGGTCTCGGATGCACGTTCCGATCGGGGATCGGCGCGCGCCTGTAGCGTGTCGGCCCATGCGCTGGGTGCGGGGGGTCTTCGTCGTCTATGTCGTGGCCGTGCTGGTCGTGACGATGTGGCCCTCGCCGCCGCAGCCCGAGGTGCACGGCTGGGCGCAGGACGTCGTCGACCTGCTCGCCCGCATCGGCGTCCGGGCGTCCGTCGCGCTGCTGGAGGCGCTGGCGAACGTCGTCATGTTCGTGCCCTTCGGCCTGCTGGGGGTGCCCATCGTGGCGGCGGAGCGACGCCGGTGGGCGTACCGCACGGTGCTCGTCGCGGTGACCGCGGCCGGGTTCGCGTTCTCGGCTGCGATCGAGACGACGCAGCTCCTCGTCCCGGACCGCTTCTCGACGGTCCAGGACGTGGTGATGAACGGCCTGGGTGCCCTCGTCGGCGCGGCGGTGGCCGTGGTCGTCGTCGGGCGGGTGGGCCGGCTGCGCGAGGCGCTGCGCGGGCGGGAGCCGCTCTCTTCCTGACGCGTTCTCCGCAAGGGAATGGCCCTGCGTCTCTTCCAATAGTGTGTGAGACACAGTAAAGTGTGAGACATGAACCCGGATCACGCACAACATCTGCAGGAGCTGCGGCGCGGCACCGTCGTGCTCGCCTGCCTGATCCGGCTCCGCACACCGGGCTACGGCTACGCGCTGCTGGAGACGCTCCAGGCCGACGGCCTCGACGTCGACGCCAACACGCTGTACCCGCTCCTGCGCCGCCTCGAGAAGCAGGGCCTGCTCGTCAGCGAGTGGAACACCGACGAGGCCCGGCCGCGCAAGTTCTACACGACGTCGCAGGCGGGCGCCGAGCTCGTCGACGTCCTCACCGCCGACTGGGACCGGCTCGACGCTGCCCTGCGTCGCCTGCGGGAAGGAGCCTGAGATGACCCACCGAACCGACCTCCCCGCGCGCTACGTGGAGGCCGCCGCGGCCTCGGTGCCGGAGGCGCAGCGGGCCCCGCTGCGCGCCGAGCTGAGCGAGCGGATCGCCGACACGGTCGACGCGCACGTCGCCGCGGGCGCGACACCCGCCGACGCCGAGTACGCCGCCCTGGCCGGGCTCGGCCACCCCGCCAAGCTCGCGGCCGACTACACGGACCGGCCGCTGTACCTCATCGGGCCGCGGTTCTACCTGCTGTGGCAGCACCTCATGCGCGTCGTCGTGCCGATCGCGGGCGTGCTCGCGGCCGTGGGCAGCACGCTCGGAGCGATCAGCGACGGCCAGAACGCGGCCGGCGTCATCGCCGAAGGGCTCAGCACCGGCATCGGGGTCGCCCTGTACGTCGCGGCCGGCATCACCGTCGTCCTCGCCGTCATGGAGCGGAAGGTGCCGACGCAGGACCTCGACCCGTCGGCCGGGTGGAAGCCCGAGCAGCTCCCCGAGCTCCCGACGCCCGCGGCGCGCAAGATGCGCGGGGACCAGATCGGCGACATCGTCTGGCTGACGGTCCTCGCCGCCTTCGTGACCCTCGGGAACCAGTTCTCGTTCATCCGGGTCGGCGGCGACGAGAGCGTGCGCTTCCTCGACGCCGACACGTGGGAGTGGCTGCGCTGGGCGCTGCTCGCCGTCATCGCCGCCGAGCTGGTGCTCATCGTCGTCTCGCTGGCGACGCGGCGCTGGACCTGGTGGTTCGCGGGCGTGGGCGCGGTCATCAACCTCGCGACGGTCGCCGTCCTCGTCCCCGTGCTGTCCGCAGGGCGCCTCCTCGACCCCGCCGCGCTGACCGCGGCCGGCTGGACCGACGGCCCGGCGCTGACCGGCCCGGGCGGAACCCTGTCGACCATGGGCATCGTCGTCGTGGTGGTGGCGTGCGCGTCCGACGCGGTCAAGGGGTTCGTGCGCGCGGCCCGCAACCGCTGAGCGGCCGGCGCCGCGTCACTGTCAGAGGCGAGCGGGACGATCGCCGGAAAGCCCCGAAGGGGAGGTGGGCGCGTGTACCTGATCGGCGACGACGTCGTCCTGTCCGCGAGCGACCTCACCGCCGCCGCGGCGTGCGAGTTCGCGCTCCTGCGCACGCTCGACGCGCGGCTCGGGCGGATCGAGGCGCCCGACATCCCCGAGGACCCGATGCTCGCGCGCACCGCGACCCTCGGCCAGGCGCACGAGCTGCGGCTGCTCGCGGCGTACGAGGAGCGGTTCGGCGGCGTCGTCATGATCGACCGGCCCCCGCTGCACGATCCCGACGCCGTCAGCGCCGCGCTCGCCGCGACGCGGGCGGCGTTCGACGGTGCGGCCGACGTCGTCTACCAGGCCATGTTCGCCGAGGCGCCGTCACCCGGGGAGCCCGGGTTCGTGGGGTTCGCCGACTTCGTCGTACGCCAGCCCGACGGCCGGTACCGCATCCAGGACTCCAAGCTCGCGCGGCACGCGCGCGTCACCGCGCTGCTGCAGCTCGCCGCGTACGCCGGTCGCCTGCGCGCGCTCGGTGTCGAGGTGGACGACGACGTCGACCTGATCCTCGGGGACGGGACCGTCAGCACGCACCGGCTCGCCGACATCGAGCCCGTGTACCGGCTGCGCCGCGCGCACCTCGAACGGCTCGTGACGGAGCACCTGGCCGAGGACGGCCCGACGGCGTGGGGGGACACGCGATTCACCGCCTGTGGACGGTGCCCGGTGTGCGACGTCGAGGTGACCGCGCACCGGGACGTGCTGCTCGTCGCCGGGCTCCGGTCCACGCAGCGGGCGCGGCTCGCCGCGGCGGGGATCACCACGATCGAGCAGCTCGCCGCGTCGACGGGTCCGGTGGACGGTATCGCGGCGTCGACGCTCATGGGGCTGCGCGAGCAGGCCGCGCTGCAGATCGCGTCGGAGGCCCGCGCCGAGACCGAGACGCCCCTCGCGCGACCCGCGCCGCCCGCGGTACGCGTCGTCGACCCGCACGGCCTGGCCGTGATCCCGGCCGCGAGCCCCGGCGACATCTTCTTCGACTTCGAGGGCGACCCGCTCTACACCGAGGGTGCCGGCAACCAGTGGGGGCTCGACTACCTGTTCGGGCTCGTCGAGGTCGACGGCACGTACCGCGCGTGGTGGGCGCACTCGTTCGCCGAGGAGCGCGTCGCCCTGCGCGGGTTCCTCGACTATCTCGCCGACCGCCGTCGGACCTACCCCGACCTGCACGTCTACCACTACGCCTCCTACGAGCGGACGCACCTGCTCTCGCTCGCCGCCCGGCACGGCGAAGGGGAGGAGGAGGTCGACCAGCTCCTGCGCGAGCACGTCCTCGTGGACCTCTACACCGTCGTCAAGCGCTCGGTCCGGGTCGGCAGCCGGTCGTACTCGATCAAGAAGCTCGAGCCGCTGTACATGGGCGACGACCTGCGCGCCGGCGACGTGCAGACCGGCGCCGCGTCGATCGAGGAGTACGTGGCCGCACGCGAGGCGGTGCTCCGCGGCGACGGGGTGCAGGGCCAGAAGATGCTCGACGGCATCGCCGACTACAACGCCTACGACTGCCGCTCGACGCTCCAGCTGCGCGACTGGCTGGTCGGGCTCGCGCGGGCCGCGGGCGTCGAGCCGCTGCCCGAGCCCGACTCGGCGCAGACCCGCGACGTCGAGGCGTCCCCGCTCGCGGAGCGGCTCGCGGCGCTCGCGGGCGACCCGCTCGACCCCGAGCGGACCGCGGACCAGCGCGCCGCGGGGCTCGCCGCGGCGGCCATCGACTACCACCGCCGCGAGAACAAGTCGTTCTGGTGGGGGCACTTCGCGCGGCTGGTCGAGCCACCCACGCACTGGCTCGACACGCGCGACGTGCTGCGCGTCGACGGCGTGCGCGTCGTGCGCGACTGGGCGGTCGAGGGACGGCAGAAGAACCCGCGGCGCGTCCTCGAGCTGCGCGGCGAGTGGGCGCCCGGGTCGAAGCCCAGCACCTCCGCGGGGCCTGGGCCGTTCCTGCTGTACGAGTCGCCCGGTCCGTACCCGAGCCCGACGGCGGACCCCGGTGCCCGCTCGGCGCTCCGCGTGCGCGTGCTCGAGCTCGTCGACGACGCGACCGTGCTGGTCGAGGAGGGGCTCCCGGGCGGCGTCGAGCCCCACGACGAGGTGCCGGTCGCGCTGACCCCGGCGTCGCCGCCCGACGCGCGGCCCCTGGCGGCGGCGATCGCGGAGTGGGCCGCGCCGCTGCTGGGTGAGGCTGTCGAGACCACGGGGGTTTCGACGGGGCTCAACCCGCAGAGTCTGGCGGGGCTCGGCCCGCAGGGTGCGGCGGGGCTCGGCCCGGAGGGTTTGGCGGGGCTCGGCCCGCAGGGTGCGGCGGGGCTCGGCCCGCAGGGTGCGGCGGGGCTCGGCCCGCAGGGGCCGGCGATCGCGTGGTCGCGGGACGCCGTCGTCGACGTGCTGCGGCGGACCCCGCCACGCACCCGCTCGGGAGGCAGCCTCGCGCCCGTCCACCCTGGGCCCGACGGCGAAGGCGACCACATCGCCGCCGTCGTCGCGAGCGTGCTCGACCTCGACCACTCGTACCTCGCGGTGCAGGGCCCGCCCGGCACCGGCAAGACGTACCTCGCCGCGCACGTCATCCGGGCGCTCGTCGAGGAGCACCACTGGCGGGTCGGTGTCGTCGCGCAGTCGCACGCCGTGGTCGAGAACGTGCTCGACGGCGTCGTGCGCGCGGGCCTCGACCGGGACCTGGTGGGCAAGGAGCCGTCCGACGCCGAGGCGGACGTGCCGTTCACGGCCGTCCCGCGCAAGGGGTACGCGGCGTTCGCGGACGAGCGCGCGGGCCGCGGGTTCGTCCTCGGCGGTACCGCGTGGGACTTCGCGGCGGCGGACCGGGTGCCGCGCCGGTCGCTCGACCTGCTCGTCGTCGACGAGGCGGGCCAGTACTCGCTCGGCACGACCATCGCCGCGTCGGTCGCAGCGAAGAACCTGCTCCTGCTGGGCGACCCGCAGCAGCTTCCGCAGGTCTCGCAGGGCACGCACCCCGAGCCGGTCGACACGTCAGCCCTCGGCTGGGTGGCCGACGGGCACGACGTGCTGCCCGCCGAGCTCGGCTACTTCCTCGCCGCGAGCCGGCGCATGCACCCCGAGGTCTCCCGTCCCGTGTCGGTGCTCTCCTACGAGGGCAGGCTGCACTCGCACCCGTGCGCGTCGCAGCGCGGTCTCGACGGCGTCGCGCCCGGGCTTCACCTGCGGCCGGTACCGCACGAGGGCCGGTCGACACAGTCGCCCGAGGAGGCGGCCGAGGTCGTCGAGATCGTCCGCTCGCTGGTCGGTCGGCGCTGGTACGCGGGTGCCGGGGACGCAGGTCGCCCGCTGTCGGCCGCCGACGTCGTCGTCGTCACGCCCTACAACGCGCAGGTGCAGTGCGTGCGGGAGGCGCTGGAGTCGGCCGGGCTCGGGGCGGCGCGCGTCGGGACGGTGGACAAGTTCCAGGGGCAGGAGGCCGCGGTCGCGATCGTGAGCCTCTCGGCCTCCGACGCCGTCGAGGTGCCGCGCGGCATCGAGTTCCTCCTGCTGAAGAACCGGCTCAACGTGGCGATCTCGCGCGCCCAGTGGGCGGCGTACCTCGTGTGGAGCCCGGCCCTGCTGGACCACCTGCCGCGCACGCCGGCGACGCTCGCCCAGCTCAGCGCGTTCGCCCGGCTCGTCGGGGCGTGACGTGACGGCACCGGGAGCGGAGCGGCTGCGGCGCGCCGCCGTCCTCGTCCTCGAGGGCGCCAAGCCGCTCGACGTCGGGATCCCCGCGCAGGTGTTCACGACCCGGCCGAGCATGCCGTTCGAGGTGCGGGTGTGCGGCGCGGCGCCCGGGCTCGTCACCGGCGGCGACGGCCTCTCGTACCACGTGGCGCACGGGCTGGACGCGCTGGCCTGGGCCGACATCGTGTTCATCCCCGGGTACCGGCGGCCCGACAAGGAGGACCCGCCGCCCGACGTCGTCGACGCCCTGCTCGGCGCGCACGCGCGCGGCGCCCGCCTCGCCGCGATCTCGACCGGCGCGTTCGCGCTCGCCGCCACCGGGCTGCTCGACGGGAGGCGTGCGACCACCCACTGGCACTACACGCGGGCGCTCGCCACGCGGTACCCGCGGATCCGGGTCGACGAGAACGTGCTGTTCGTCGACGAGGGCAGCGTGCTCACCTCCGCCGGCGCGGCGTCGGGCATCGACCTGTGCCTGCACGTCCTGCGCGGCGAGCTGGGCGTCGCGGCGTCGAACCACGCGGCGCGCCGGCTGGTCGCGGCGCCGTACCGTAGCGGCGGCCAGGCGCAGTACGTGCCGCGCAGCGTGCCCGAGCCGCTGGGGGAGCGGTTCGCCGCGACGCGCGAGTGGGTGCTGCACCATCTCGCCGACCCGCTCACCCTCGACGTCCTCGCGCGGCACGCGGCCGTCTCGCCGCGGACGTTCTCCCGCCAGTTCGCCGCCGACACCGGGTACACGCCGCTGCAGTGGGTCATGCGGGCGCGCGTCGACGCGGCCCGCGAGCTGCTCGAGCTCTCGCAGCGCAGCGTCGAGCAGATCGCGTCCGACGTCGGGCTGGGGACCGGGGCGAACCTGCGGCTGCACTTCCAGCGCGTCCTCGGCACGACGCCGAGCGAGTACCGGAGGACGTTCGCGCGCACGGAGTAGCGCTGCGCGCACACCGTGGCGAGATCCTTGCGAACCCTGGCGCTCACGCCACTGTCTCGTCGCGCCCCTCCGGGCGAACCTGGTGGTGGCCGCGGAGCCCACGATCC
>CBINDH010000125.1:0-7717 GCA_966249365.1 uncultured Xylanimonas sp.
GTCGAACTGTGATCCTATTTGGCGCGAAAGCGTCACACGGCTGACTGACTGGACTGTAACCTCTCTCGCATCGCGACCTCGACGACGAGGGGCACCCGGAGGTCGGGTGTCGCGACCATCACTGATGAGGAGCTGACAATGAGGTCGAAGATCACTGCCGCGGTGGCGTCCGCCGCCGTCGCAGCCCTTCTCCTGACCGCCTGTGGGGGCGGTGACGACGGGACGTCCGGCGAGACCGGGACGGACAGCCCCGCCGCGGCGGCCGGCGCGCCGCTGACGATCGCGAAGCCGGACGGCGCCATCACCACGGAGAACAACAACCCGTGGCTCGGCGACTCGTCCGCCAACAAGCTCGGTTACAAGAACGTCGTGTTCGAGCCCCTCGCGTTCGTCAACCCGGTCGGCAAGAACGAGACGACGCCGATGCTCGCCGAGAAGGTCGAGTGGAACGACGACTACACGCAGGTGCGCCTGACGCCGCGTGCGGGCGTCAAGTGGAACGACGGCGAGGACTTCACCGCCGACGACATCATCTTCACGTTCAACCTCATCAAGAACACCCCGGCGCTCGACACCGGCAACCTCCAGCTCACCGAGGTCTCCCAGGACGGCGACGTCGTCGTTCTGACCTTCGCCGAGTCGAAGTTCGTCAAGCAGGCCCAGGTCCTGCACACGATGATCGTCCCCGAGCACGTCTGGAAGGACGTCGAGGACCCGACCACGTTCTCCAACGAGGGCGCGCCCGTCGGCACCGGCCCGTACACGCTCGAGAGCTTCACCAGCCAGTCCGTGACCATGAAGGCGCGCGACGACTACTGGGGCGGCGACCTCGCCGTGCCGACGCTCTACTACCTGTCGTACAACGACAACACCGCCCTGACGACCGCTCTCGCCAACGGCGAGGCCGACTGGGCGCAGGCGTTCATCTCCAACATCCAGAGCGCCTACCTCGACAAGGACCCCGAGCACAACGTGTTCTGGGCCGCGAACGTCATGGCCCCCGACGTGCTGTTCCTCAACACGCAGCGCAAGCCGTTCAACGACGTCGCGTTCCGCAAGGCCGTCAACATGGTCATCGACCGCCCGGCCCACACCGAGATCGCCCGCGAGAACGCCGGCCCGGTCCTCACCTCGATCACCGGCCTGCCCACCCCCGTCGGTGAGCAGTACATCGCCGACGAGTACAAGGGCAAGGAGTTCTCGATCGACGTCGAGGGCGCCAAGAAGGTCCTCACCGACGCCGGCTACACCTGGAACGGCGACGCGCTGATCGACCCCGACGGCGAGGCCGTCACCTTCACGCTCCAGGTCCCGCAGGGCTGGAACGACTACGTCACCGGCATCAGCCTCATCGCCGACCAGGTCAAGAAGACCCTCGGCGCCGACGCCAAGGTCGACACCCCCGACGTCGACACCTGGTGGGCCGCGAAGCGCTCCGGCGACTTCGACGCGATCATGCACTGGGTCGACTCCGGCACCACGCCGTACGACCTCTACTCCGACACGATGGACGGCCGCTGGCTGCTCGCCGGCGCGGACGTGGACTACAACTTCGGCCGCTACACCAACGAGCGCGCCACCGAGCTGCTGAACACGTACGCGACGTCCGGTGACCAGGCCGAGAAGACCGCCGCCCTCGAGGAGCTGCAGAAGATCTTCGTCGAGGACGTCCCGGTGATCCCCGTCGGCACGCACCCCGTGCTCGCCGAGTACAACACCCGCACCTACGTCGGGTGGCCGAACGAGGAGGACCAGTACGCGACGGCTGACCCGCTGGCCGTCAGCGTCCCGCTGATCCTCACCAAGCTCCAGCCCGTCGGCTGCGCGCACCCCGGGGGGGTGGGGCGGTGCGCCCCCCTGCCGGGGCCCCCCCGGCCATAGCGCCCTTCCCCTTCGACACTGAACGGATGAACGCTGTGACCAGTGAGAACGTGCTCACGGTCCGCGACTTCAGCGTGGTGTACGACGTCGACCCGCCTGTCGAGGCGGTCGTCGACGTGTCGCTCGACCTGAAGCGCGGCGAGATCCTCGGCCTGGCCGGAGAGTCCGGCTGCGGCAAGACGACGCTGGCGTACGGCATCCAGCGGCTGCTCAAGCCGCCGGCGGTCATCACCTCCGGCTCCGCGATCTTCCACGACGAGTCCGGCACGGACATCGACCTGCTCGCCCTCGACCCCGCCTCGCTCCAGCGCTTCCGCTGGGACAAGGCCTCCATGGTGTTCCAGGGCGCCATGAACGCCCTCAACCCCGTCCTCGCGATCGGCAAGCAGCTCGGCGACGTCTTCGAGACGCACCGCCCCGAGATGAGCCGCGAGGAGCGCGTGCACGAGTGCGGCGAGCTGCTCGAGATCGTCGGCGTCGGCCGGGAGCGCCTGCGCTCCTACCCGCACGAGCTGTCCGGCGGCATGCGCCAGCGCGTGATGATCGCGATGGCCCTCGCGCTGCGCCCCCAGCTCATGGTCATGGACGAGCCGACGACGGCGCTCGACGTCCTGGTCCAGCGCGAGATCCTGCTGCAGATCTCGGAGCTGCGCGAGGAGTTCGGCTTCTCCGTCGTCTTCATCACGCACGACCTGCCGCTGCTGCTCGAGATCTCCGACCGCATCGCCGTCATGCGCGCGGGGCGGATCGTCGAGCTCGACACGGCCTCGAATATCTACCACCACGGGAGCCACGAGTACACGCGCAAGCTGCTCGCGTCGTTCCCGAGCCTGACGGGCGACCGCGGCGCGTTCCTGCGCGCCGGCGAGGCGGAGGGAGTCGCATGAGCACTCTTGAGCTCAAGGGCGTCACGAAGAAGTACCACGTGCGCGGCGCGGGGACGCTGCTCGCGCTCGACGACGTGGACGTCACCGTCACCTCCGGGCGCACCGTCGCGCTCGTGGGTCAGTCGGGGTCCGGCAAGTCGACCATCGCGAAGATCATCACCCAGCTCGAGCGGGCGACGTCGGGCGAGGTGCTGCTCGACGGCACGCCGATCCCGCGCCGCGGCAAGGCGCTGCGCCGGTACCGCCAGCAGGTGCGCATGGTCTTCCAGGACCCGTTCGCGTCCCTCAACCCGTACCACACCATCCGCCACCACCTGGAGCGGCCGCTGCGGCTCGACCGCGTGGTGCCGAAGGACCAGGTCGACGCCGAGGTCGTGCGCCTCCTCGAGGTCGTGCGCCTCGACCCGGCCGCGACCATCGACCGCCGCCCGCACGAGCTGTCGGGCGGGCAGCGCCAGCGCATCGCGATCGCCCGAGCGATCGCCTCGCGCCCGTCGCTCCTGGTGGCCGACGAGCCCGTCTCGATGCTCGACGTGTCGATCCGGCTCGGCGTGCTCAACCTGCTCGCCGAGCTGCAGCGCGAGCAGAACCTGGGCGTCCTGTACATCACGCACGACCTGGCCACGGCCCGCCACTTCTCGGACGAGATCATGGTGCTGCACCACGGCGTGGTGGTGGAGCACGGCCCGTCCGACGAGGTGATCCTCAACCCGCAGCACGACTACACCAAGGCGCTGCTGGCGGCCTCGCCGGACCCCGACAAGCACTTCGCCGTTCAAGGGGGCACCCGATGAACACCCTGCGCTTCTTCGCGCGGCGCGCCGCCTTCTACCTGTTCACGGCGTGGGCGGCCATCACCATCAACTTCTTCCTGCCGCGCTTCATGAAGGGCGACCCGATCCAGGCGTACCTCGCCCGGAACCAGGGCCGCGTCTCCCCCGAGGCGACCGAGTCCCTCAAGATCCTGTTCGGCCTCAACGAGGACAAGTCGCTGCTGCAGCAGTACGCCGACTACTGGGGCCTGATGTTCTCGGGCGACCTGGGCCGCTCGCTGTCGCGCGGCCTGTCCCCCGTGGGCGAGGTGATCGGTGCGGCGCTGCCGTGGACCATCGGCCTCGTCGGCATCGCCGTGGTCCTGAGCTTCACCATCGGCACGACCCTCGGTGCGCTCGTCGGATGGAACCGCGGCTCCCGGGCCGACGTGCTCGTGCCCATCTCGACGTTCTTCTCGACCGTCCCGTACTTCTGGATGGGTCTGATCGCGATCGCGATCTTCGCCTCGAACCTCGGCTGGTTCCCGGCGTCGCACGCCTACGGGCGCGGGACCGTCCCGTCGTGGGACATCTCGTTCATCCTCGAGGTCATCAAGCACGGCACGCTGCCCGCGCTGACGATCGTCATCGCCTCGCTCGGCGGCTGGATCCTCGGCATGCGGAACATGATGGTCACGGTCCTCGACGAGGACTACGTGACGGTCGCGCAGGCCAAGGGTCTCCCCGCCCGGCGCGTGCTCACGCGGTACGCGGCCCGCAACGCGGTGCTGCCGCAGATCCAGTCGTTCGCCCTCGCGCTCGGCTTCATCGTCGGCGGCACGCTCGTCATGGAGCTCGTGTTCTCCTACCCGGGAGTCGGCAAGCTGCTGCTGGAGGCGACCGGCGCCAAGGACTACCCGCTCATGCAGGGCCTGTTCCTCGTCATCACCCTCACGGTGCTCGTCGCCAACATCCTGGCCGACGTCGCCTACGCCGTCCTCGACCCGCGCACGCGCCAGACGGAGGCCTGAGCCATGACCGCAACGATGTCGACCGAGGTCCCCGTCGCCCCGGTGACCCGGCGCGCCTCGAGCGCCTTCGCGATGTTCCGCAACGGCAAGTCCATCACCGGGCTCGCCATCCTGGGCGTGTTCGTCCTGATGGCCGTCTTCGCCCCGCTGATCGCCCCGTTCGACCCCCTCGAGAAGGACTTCACCGCCCTGCGCCAGCCGCCGTCGGGCGCGCACTGGCTCGGCACCACCCACATGGGTGAGGACGTCTTCAGCCAGATCGTCTACGGCACGCGCGGCGTGCTGGTCGTCGGCTTCACCGCGGGCATCATCGCGACGATCATCGCGATCGCCGTCGGCGTGACGGCCGGCTACATCTCCGGGTGGAAGTCGGAGTCGCTCTCGGCGCTGACGAACGTGTTCCTCGTGATCCCCGGCCTGCCGCTGATGATCATCATCACCTCGCAGCAGGAGAGCCCGTCGCTGCTGCTCGTCGCGTCCGTCCTGGCCGTGACCGGCTGGGCGTGGGGCGGGCGCGTGCTGCGCGCCCAGACGATGTCGCTGCGCAACCGCGACTTCGTCCAGGCCGCACGCGCCAACGGCGAGCCGCTGTGGCGGATCATCACGGTCGAGATGCTGCCCAACCTCATGGCCATCATCGCGTCGTCGTTCGTCGGGACGGTCACCGCGGCCGTCCTGGGCCTGACGACCCTGGCCTTCATCGGCGTCATCCCGATCACCAACCTCAACTGGGGCACGATCCTCTTCTGGGCGCAGCAGAACGGTGCGTTCCCCGACTTCTGGTGGTGGTACGTCCCCGCCGGTCTCGCGATCGCCCTCCTCGGCGTCGCCCTGTCGCTGATCAACTTCGGTATCGACGAGTACGTGAACCCGCGCCTGCGGTCTGCCGGCGAGCGCGCGCGGGCGCTGCGCAAGCGCGGCATGAAGGCGTCGTCGTCCGTGACGGAGGTCCGCTCCGTCCGTCCGGCGAAGGTCACCGCACCACCCACCGACCCTGACGACGCCCCGGCTGTCACCGACCTCGCGAAGGACCCCGCATGACCAACGAGCCCTACCTCGATCCCGCCCTGCCGGTCGCCGACCGCGTCGCGGACCTGCTCTCGCGCATGACGCGCGAGGAGAAGGTCGGCCAGATGATGCAGCTCGACGCCCGGGACGGGGTCAAGGACCTCATCCTCGAGACGCACGTCGGCTCGATCCTGCACACGTCCCCCGAGCTGGTCGTCGAGGCGCACGAGGTGACCGACCAGACCCGCCTGAAGATCCCGCTCCTGATCGGCGAGGACGCCATCCACGGCCACTCGTTCTTCGAGGGCGCGACGATCTTCCCGACCCAGCTCGGCATGGCCGCCTCCTGGTCACCCGAGCTCGTCGAGAAGATGGCCCGGGCCACCGCCGTCGAGACCGCCGCCACCGGCATCCACTGGACGTTCTCGCCGGTGCTGTGCATCGCGCGCGACCTGCGCTGGGGCCGCGTCGACGAGACGTTCGGCGAGGACCCGTTCCTCATCGGCGAGCTCGCGAGCGCCGCGGTGCGTGGGTACCAGGGCGCGGGCCTGACGGACCCGACGGCGATCCTCGCCACGGCCAAGCACTTCGCCGGGTACTCCGAGACGCAGGGCGGGCGCGACGCATCCGAGGCGGACATCTCGCGCCGCAAGCTGCGCTCGTGGTTCCTCCCGCCGTTCGAGCGGGTCGCCCGCGAGGGCTGCCGCACGTTCATGCTCGGCTACCAGACGACCGACGGCGTGCCGATCACGATCAACGACTGGCTGCTCACCGACGTGCTGCGCGGCGAGTGGGGCTACAGCGGCACCCTCATCACCGACTGGGACAACGTCGGGCGCATGGTGTGGGAGCAGAAGGTCCAGCCGTCGTACATGCACGCGGCCGCCGCGGCGGTCAAGGCCGGCAACGACATGGTGATGACGACGCCGCAGTTCTTCGAGGGTGCCCTCGACGCGATCGAGGCGGGTCTCATCGAGGAGTCCGACCTCGACGACGCCGTCTCGCGCATCCTGACCCTCAAGTTCGAGCTGGGGCTGTTCGAGGACCGCCGTCGACCCGACCGCGAGCGCATCGAGGCCGTGCTCGGCTCGCACCAGGACCTCAACCTCGAGATCACGCGGCGCTCGCTCGTCCTGCTGCGCAACGACGGGCTCCTGCCGCTGCTCCCGGGCGAGGCTGCGGCAGCCGACGGGGTCTCGACGGGGCGCGACCCGCAGGGGGCGGCAGCCGCGAAGCGCATCGCCGTCGTCGGGCCGCTCGCCGACGACGCCCAGATGCAGCTCGGCGACTGGGCCGGTAGCTCCGGCCAGGTCTCCTGGCTGCCCGACGGGCACCCGCGCGAGACGATCACGACCGTGCTCGACGGCCTGCGCGCGCAGGTGCCGGACGGTTGGGAGGTCACCTACGCCAAGGGCGCGGACATCGTCGACCTCGTGCCCGACCCCGAGGGCGAGCTCTGGCCCGACGGGCAGCCGCGCTGGCCCATCCAGGTGCCGTGCCCGGTCGACGAGGCGCAGCTCGCCGAGGCGGTCGCCGCGGCGGAGGCCGCCGACGTCGTCGTCGCGGTGGTCGGCGACTCGCTCGAGCTGATCGGTGAGGGCCGCTCGACGGCGACGCTCGACCTCGTCGGCGGGCAGATCGCGCTGCTCGACGCGCTGGCCGCGACGGGCAAGCCGCTCGTCGTCGTGCTGCTGGCGTCGAAGCCGCTCGTGCTGCCCGAGTCGGCGCTGGGGGCGTCGGCCCTGATCTGGGCGGCGAACCCCGGCATGACGGGCGGCACCGCGCTCGCCGAACTGATGCTCGGCGCGATCGAGCCGTCCGGCCGCCTGCCGATCTCGTTCGCCCGGCACGTGGGCCAGCAGCCGACGTACTACAACCAGATCCGCGGCCAGCACGGCACCCGCTACGCGGACCTCACGCAGGCGCCGGCGTTCGCGTTCGGCGAGGGCCTGTCGTACACGACGGTCGAGTACACCGACCTCGTCGTCGACACGCCTGAGCTCACGGCGGACGACACGATCCGCGCGCACGTCACGCTCACGAACACCGGCACCCGGCCCTCGCTGGAGACCGTGCAGGTGTACGTCAGCGACCTGGTGACCTCCGCGTCGTGGGCCGAGCGCGAGCTCAAGGCGTTCGAGCAGGTGACCGTGGAGCC
>CBINDH010000126.1:0-7694 GCA_966249365.1 uncultured Xylanimonas sp.
GCTCGACTTCACCAAGCGCCGGATCGCGGTTGCGGACGCGGAGCAGCTCGGCGGGCGCTGTCACCGGAGATGTCACCCCTTCACTGCCCCGGAGCTGGCGTTCATGATCCGCTTCTGGAAGATGAAGAACAGCACGGCGACGGGGATCGACATGACGACGGCGGCGCCGAGGTTGAGCGGGAACTGGGACCCCTGGCTGAGCGCGCCGGACGCGAGGGTCGCCACCCCCTTGGTCAGGTTGACCAGGTCGGCGCGTTGCGACGCCACGATGAAGTGCGACAGCTCGTTCCACGACCCTTGGAACGACAGGATGATGATGGTGATGAGCGCGGGCCGGGCCATGGGCAGCACGACGGACCAGAACAGGCGGAACGTGCCGGCGCCGTCGATGCGGGCGGCTTCCTCGACGGCCACGGGTATGGACTCGAAGAAGTTCTTCATGATGAAGACGCCGGCGGCGTCGACGAGGAGCGGGACGATGATGCCGGCCCAGGTGTCGTAGATGCCGAAGGTCTTGATGACCAGGAACCGCGGGATGAGCAGCACGACGCCGGGCACGGCCATGACGCCGACGACGAGCCCGAACACGACGCCGCGGCCCTTGAAGGGCAGGCGGGCGAGCGCGTAGCCGGCGGCGGAGCTGAACATCACGCGTCCGAGGGTCACGACGACCGTCACGATGACGGAGTTGCGGAACCACAACGGGAAGTCGGACCGCAGGAAGAGTCGCTCGTACGCGGCGGTGGTGAAGGTCTGGGGCCACAGCGACAGCGGGTTCGCGACGGCTTCCGCGTCCGTCTTGAACGACGTCGCGATGGAGATCAGGAACGGGTAGATGTACAGCAGCGCGAGCAGCGCGAGCACCAGGTGGAGGACGATCGCGCGCGAGGTCCAGCGGCTCGTCCTCATGGCGTCCCCCCGGTGCCCGGGCCCGCGTCGTCGGGTGCGGAGGGTGCGGTGGGCGACGCGGTGGCCGACGCCGCGGCCGTCGCCGCCGTCGGCGTCGTCCCGGTGCCGGAGAGCACGAACCGCTTGCGCCTGGGCACGGCGTCCCGCTCACGCAGCACGAGGCGCTGCAGGAGCGTCATGATGACGATGATCCCGAAGAGGATGAAGGCGATCGCGGCACCGTTGCCCCACCGCTGGCTGATGAACGACGACTGGTAGGACAGGAACGCGGGGGTCAGCGTCGTCTTGCCGGGCGCGCCGCGCGAGCCGGTGAAGATCTGGTCGAACACCTGCCAGGTGCCGATGAGGCCCAGGGTCACGACGGTGAAGATCGTCGGCCGCAGCATCGGGACGGTCACGAGCCGCAGCCGCTGCCAGGCGGACGCGCCGTCCATCATGGCGGCCTCCTCGACCTCGCCCTCGATGTTCTGCAGGGCGGCGATGAAGAGCAGCATGAACGTCCCGGACGTCGTGAAGATCGCCATGATGATGAAGATGCACATGGCCACGGACGGTCCGGCGAGCCACTCCCACCACGACAGGCCGAGGAACGGCGAGGCCTGCAGCGCCTCGGGCGGCCGGTCCACGCCGAACGCCCCGAAGATGATGTGCAGCAGGCCGCGGGGGTCCTGGATCCAGTTCGGGCCGTTGATGCTCAGCGCGCCGAGGACCTGGTTGACGGCACCGGTCGCGGTGAACAGGAACAGGAAGACGACGGTGATGGCGACCGAGCTCGTCACCGACGGGAAGTAGAACGCGGTCCGGAACGCGCCGCGCGCCCGCAGGATCTTCTGGTTGACCATCACCGCGAGCAGCAGCGAGAGCACCGTCTGGGTCGGCACGACGAGCAGCACGTAGTAGGCGTTGTTGCGCAGCGACGTCGCGAAGTCGCGCTGCGGCAGGCCGCCACCGGTGAGGATCTCGCCGTAGTTGCGGAACCCGACGAACCCGGTCGACGAGGCGAACGGGCTCCCGCGTCCCGACCAGTCGGACACGCTGACCCACAGCGCCATGACGATCGGGATCACCATGAACAGCAGCAGGATCAGGACGGTGGGCGTGACGAACACCCAGCCGGCTGCCCCTTGTGCCCCGTGCCGGCCGCCGAAGAGCCGGGTCCGGCGACGGCGGGGCGCCGTCGTCGGACCCTGGGCGGTGGCCGTCACGGCGCGATCGCCGAGAGCGTGCTCTGCACCGACGTCAGGATGGCCTGCGGGTCGGCGTTCGTCAGGCCCTCGATCTGGGCGTTGAAGTCGCCGACGACGTCGGTCCAGCCTTCGACGGCGGGGACGCCGGAGGCGTACTCGCCACCGGTGACGAAGGCCTCCTGGTCGGGGAACTCCTGAGCCCACTGGTCGGCCACGGTCGTCACCGACGGCATGACGCCGAACCCGCGGGCGAGCTCCATCTGCATCTCGTCCGTCGTGAGGAACTTGGCGAGCTCGACGGCGGCCTCCTTGTGGTCGGAGTCCGCGGCGACGCCGAGGCAGTTGGTGAACTGCAGGGTGCCCTTGCCGCCCGGCCCCTCGGGCAGCTCGACGACGGTGTACGCGACGTCGGGGTAGTCGTTCTCCATCGCGCCGACGATCCAGTTGCCCTCGATCGTCATCGCGGCACGCTGCGTGCCGAAGGCCTCGCCGCCCCACCCGGAGTCGATGGCCGAGGGGAACTGCGCGACCCCGGAGGTCAGCAGGTCCTTCGCGAACTGCAGACCCGCGAGGTTCTCGGGCGTGTCGACGTCGGCCGACCCGTCCTCGTCGAGCAGGTGCCCGCCCGCCTGGTTCATGAAGACCCCGACGCGCTGCCACTCGGGGCCGAACGTCAGGCCGACCTGGTTGCCCGTGGTGAGCTTCTGCGCGACGGCCTTGAGGTCGTCCCACGTCTTGGGGTAGTCGGCGTCGGTCAGCCCGGCGGCCTCCCACGCGGCGTCGTTGATGATCAGTGCGAGGGTCGAGAAGTCCTTCGGCGCGCAGAAGAACTGACCGTCGAACGTGAACGACTGCTGCAGCGCCGGGTAGAACTCCGCGTCGAGCTGGTCGCCGTACGGGTGCAGCGACCCGTTGGCCGCCCAGCCGGGGAAGCCCTCGGTGCTGACGTAGAACACGTCGGGCGGCGACCCGGCCGCGAAGCCCTGCGCGAGCTGCTGGTTGAGGTCCGTCGCGAGCCGGAGGTTCGCCTCGATGCCGCTCTCCTCGGTGAACCGCTCGAGGGCTGCCGTCATCGCGTCGGTCTCCGCATCGCCCGAGGACCCGATGAGCATCGTGATCGGGCCCGTGGCGCCGTCGCCGTCGGTGCCCCCGCCGCCCCCGTCGTCGTCGAACCCGCCCCCACCGCCGCACGCTGCGAGCGAGACGGCGGCCGTCCCGCCGATCACGGCCGCCAAGAGGCGGCCCTTCCGGGTCCGTACGGACCGGGTGGTTCGAGCAGCCATCTCGGACTCCTTCGGTGTGAGCAGATGCCGTCCTGGGGGTTTCGTCGTCTGATGGATCTACCTGTGACGCTAATCACACCGACCGGATCCGCAACCGATGTCGCCGGGACTGCAACCACGCTGCAATGCCGAAGGAGCCCTCCGATGACCGACCAGACGACGCCGCTGCAGCCTCTGCTCCATGACCTGCTGGTCACGTTGCGTGCGCCCAGCCAGGTGTGGTGCTCGCCGGACGGCCAGGTGCACGCGGGCGGCCTGCACGGCGTCTACCACGCGGACGTGCGAGTGCTCTCGCAGGCCGTCGTGCGGGTCGACGGCGCGCTGCCGGAGTCCGTCGCCGCCGGGGGTACCGGCCCGGGGACGTTCGAGTCGTCGGCGGTGCTGCGCACGATCGACGGTCCGGGCGCGGACCCGACGACGCTGCTGCGCCGGCGACGGACCGTGATGCCGGGCGAGGTGTCCGAGGAGCTCGAGGTGTCGTGCGGCACGGACGCCCCCGTGGCGGGCAGCCTGACCGTCCACCTCGCGTCCGACCTGACCCGCACCGAGACGGTCAAGCAGGGCCTGCCGACCACTCCGGCCCGGCCCGAGGTCACCGGTGAGGGCGTGCGCTGGGCCGACGAGGGTGCCGTCGTCGAGGTGACCGCCCCCGGCGCCCGGGTCGACGCAGACGACGCCGGGGCGAGACTGGCGTGGGACGTCCGGGTGTCGCCGGGCAGCCCGGTCGTGGTGCGGTGGTCGGTCCGCTCGCAGGTCGACGCCGTGGTGCACGCCCCGACGTCGTCCGACCCGGAGTGGGCGGTACCGACGGTCGAGGCGGACGACCACCGCGTGGCCACCCTGGTGGCCCGCTCGCTGGCCGACCTCGAGGGCCTGCGCATGAGCGCGGACTTCGCCCCCGACGAGACGTTCCTCGCGGCGGGCGCCCCGTGGTTCTTCACCCTGTTCGGCCGCGACTCGCTGTGGGCGGCCCGCCTGCTGCTGCCGCTGGGCACCGACCTCGCCCGCGGCACGCTGCGCACGCTCGCGGCCCGGCAGGGCACCCGGGACGACCCGGCGACCTCCGAGCAGCCGGGCAAGATCCTGCACGAGGTCCGCTCCCAGGAGCTCAAGGGCGAGGGCGGCATGAGCCTGCCGCCGCTGTACTACGGCACGGTCGACGCCACGAGCCTGTGGGTGTGCCTGCTGCACGACGCGTGGCGGTGGGGCATGGCCCGCGAGGACGTCGAGAGCCTGCTCCCCGCGCTCGACGCCGCCCTGGGCTGGATGCGCGACCACGGCGACAACGACGGCGACGGGTTCCTCGACTACGCCGACGCGACCGGGCACGGCCTGTCGAACCAGGGCTGGAAGGACTCGGGCGACTCGATCCAGTGGAAGGACGGCCGGCTCGCCGAGGGACCGATCGCGCTGTCCGAGGTCCAGGCCTACGCGCACGAGGCAGCCCTCGGCGGCGCCGACCTGCTCGACGCGTTCGGCCTGCCGGGCTCCCAGGAGTGGCGCGAGTGGGCCGCCGCGCTCAAGGCGCGCTTCCGCGAGAGGTTCTGGCTGCACGACGACGCCGGCCCCTACGTCGCGATCGCGCTCGACCGGCACGGCGCCCCCGTGGACTCGGTCGCGTCCAACATGGGCCACCTGCTCGGCACCGGCATCCTCGACCCCGACGAGGAGCGCACGGTCGCACGCCGGCTCGTCGCGGACGACATGTGCTCCGGGTACGGGCTGCGCACCCTGTCGACGACGTCGAGCGGGTACTGGCCGCTCGGCTACCACCGCGGGACGGTGTGGACCCACGACACCGCCATCGCCGTCGTCGGGCTCGCGAAGGCCGGGCTCGGCAGCGAGGCCGCCACCCTCGCGCGCGGCCTGCTCGAAGCCGCCCCGCACTTCGGGTTCCAGCTCCCCGAGCTGTACGGCGGCAACGCCGTCGGCGACGGCCCCGGCCCCATCCCCTACCCCGCCGCGTGCCACCCCCAGGCGTGGTCCGCGGCGTCGGCCGTCGCGATCCTCACCGCAGCCCTCGGCCTCGACCCGAGGGCCGACGGCACGCTGAGCGCGACCCCGCCGACACCGGCGGCCGTGGGCGCGCTCAGCGTCGACGGGCTGCGCGTCGGCACCCGCTCCTACCGCGTGACGGCCTCCCCCGACGGGCAGGCGGAGGTCACACCGTCGGCGTGACCCGTCACGGCTGGCGCCGCCTCCGGATCGCCTCGTGCAGGTACTCCTTGCCGTCCTCCATGACGACGCCGAGGTGGTGGAGCTTGTCGGGGTTGGTCACCGACCGGATGGCCTGGATGCGCCCGTCGACGATCTCGAGCGACATCGTGCCGCCCACTCGGCCGGTCGCGTCGGTGAGCACGGCCCCCGGGGCGCCGTTGACCTCCTCCTCGCGGAACATGCCGCCCAGCGCCCCGAAGAGGTCGACCATCGCCGCGAGGACCCGCGAGACGGGGTCGATGCCGTAGAACCGGCCCTTGCCGAAGAGCGGGCCCTTGTCGCCGCCGTCGGTGACCATCTGGACGTCGGCCGCGAGCGCCTCGCGCAGCGCGTCGACGTCGCCGAGCCGCAGCGCGTCGAAGAAGCGGGCGGCGAGCTCGGCGCTCTCGCGGCGGTCCGCCTCGAACCTGGGCCTGCCCTCCGCCATGTGGCGCCGGGCGCGCGACGCGAGCTGACGGCACGCGACGGCGGAGCGTCCGACGGTCTCGGCGACGTCGTCGAAGTCGAAGCCGAAGACGTCGTGCAGCACGAACACGGCGCGCTCGAGGGGGCTGAGGCGTTCGAGCAGCAGGAGGGCCGCCGTGGACAGGGAGTCGGCGAGCTCGGCGGCCCGCTCGGGCTCCTCGTACGGGTCCTCGAGCAGCGGCTCGGGGAACCACGGGCCGGGGTACTGCTCGCGCCGCACGCGGGCCGAGCGCAGGACGTCGAGCGCGACCCTCGTGACGACGGTCGACAGGTACGCGCGCGGCGAGGCCGGCTCGACGCCGGACGCCTCCCAGCGCAGCCAGGTCTCCTGGACGGCGTCCTCCGCCTCGCCGACGCTGCCGAGCAGCCGGTAGGCGATGGAGAACAGCAGACGGCGCTGCTCCTCGAACTGCTCGACGCGGTTCATGCGTCCACCATCACCCGGGCGGGCCAGGCTGTCACCCCCGCCTCGGCGAGCACGCGGGTGCGGCCCTTCGACGGCGGGAACCAGATCGAGCCGGGCTTGCGCGCCTCGCGGGCGAGCGCCCACACGGTCGACCGGCACACGGACTCCTTGATCCGCACGGCGAGCGCTCCACCGACGTGCGCGCCGACGGCGACGTCGTCCGTGCGGGAGAGCTGGACGACCGCGCCCGAGCGTCCCAGCGAGACGCACTCCCCGAAGAACGGGTTGGCGAGCGGTGCGGGGGTCGTCCCGGCGATCCGGGCGAGCACGGTCTGGGCCGCTCGCAGCCCGAGCGGGAGCGCGGCCTGGCAGCTCATCCGCTGCGGCACGCCCGACGGCGACGCGGCGTCTCCCGCGGCGACGACCCTCACGGAGTCGACGCTGGTGAGCGTCTCGTCGGTCAGGAGCCGGCCCTCGCCGTCGGTGCGCAGCCCGCTGGCCGCGGCGAGGCCCGACGGCCGGAAGCCCGCGGCCCAGACCGTGAGCCCGGGCACGACGGTCGCGTCGTCGAGCTCGACGCCGTCGGCCGTCACGCGCTCGACGTGCACGCCGTCCCGCACGGTCACGCCGAGCTCGGCGAGGCGTCGCAGGGTCACACGGCGGGCGCCGTCGCGGAAGTACGGGGCGGCGACGCGGCCTGTCACCCAGGTGACGGCGCGGCCGCGCTCGGCGAGCTCGGTGGCCGTCTCGAGCCCGGTCGGGCCGCCGCCGACCACGACGACGGGCGCGTCGGGGTCGTCGCCCAGCGCGCGGCGCAGCCGCTGCGCGTCCTCGTACGTGCACACCGGCAGCGCGTGCTCGGCGACGCCAGGCACGCCGCCGTCGGCCGCACGGCTGCCCACGGCGTAGACGAGGTAGTCGTAGGCGAGCGTCGTCGCGCCGGCCAGCGTGACGACGCGGGCGTCGACGTCGATCGCGGTCGCCTCGGCGACGACGAGCCGGACGCGGTCGGCGAGCACGTCCTCGAAGTGCTGGACGGCGTCGCGGGTCCCGGCGGCGAGCTGGTGCAGGCGGATGCGCTCGACGAAGTGGCCGCGCGGGATGACGAGGGTGACGTCGACGTCGTCGCGCTGGACGAGGCGGTTGGCGGCCATGACCCCGGCATAGCCGGCGCCGAGGACGAGGACGTGGGTGCGCATGGCATCTCCTCTCGCGGCGAGCGCACGG
>CBINDH010000127.1:0-7676 GCA_966249365.1 uncultured Xylanimonas sp.
GTAGGCCTCGGCCTGCTTCGACAGGTCGTCGAAGATGATCAGGACGTGCTTGCCGTCGTACATCCAGTGCTGGCCGATGGCCGAGCCGGTGTACGGGGCGAGGTACTTGAAGCCGGCCGGGTCGGAGGCGGGAGCCGCGACGATGGTCGTGTACTCCAGCGCACCGGCGTCCTCGAGCGCGCCCCGCACCGATGCGATGGTCGAGCCCTTCTGGCCGATGGCGACGTAGATGCAGCGCACCTGCTTCGACGGGTCGCCCGACTCCCAGTTGGCCTTCTGGTTGATGATCGTGTCGATCGCGATCGCCGTCTTGCCCGTCTGGCGGTCGCCGATGATGAGCTGACGCTGGCCGCGGCCGATCGGGATCATCGAGTCGATGGCCTTGATGCCGGTCTGCAGCGGCTCGTGCACCGACTTGCGCTGCATGACGCCGGGGGCCTGCAGCTCGAGGGCACGGCGGCCCTCGATGCCGGTGATCGCACCGAGGCCGTCGATCGGGTTGCCCAGCGGGTCGACGACGCGGCCGAGGTAGCCCTCGCCGACCGGGACCGAGAGGACCTCGCCCGTGCGGCGGACCTCCTGGCCCTCCTCGATGCCCGTGAAGTCGCCCAGGACGACCACACCGATCTCGCGCACGTCCAGGTTGAGCGCAAGGCCGAGCGTGCCGTCCTCGAAGCGCAGCAGCTCGTTGGCCATCGCGTGCGGCAGGCCCTCGACGTTCGCGATGCCGTCGGCGGCGAGCGTGACCCGGCCGACCTCTTCGGTCACCGGCCCGTCAGGCTCGTAGGACTTCACGAAGCTGTCCAGCGCGGCCCGGATCTCCTCCGGCCGGATCGTCAGCTCAGCCATTGCTCTTCTCCTGTCGTGGCCGCGGTAGCGGCCGAACGTTCTTGGTCAGCGGTCGGGTTCAGCCGGCCAGCCGGCGACGGGCGTCAGCCAGGCGGGACAGCACGGTGTTGTCGACGACGTCGGGGCCGACCTGGATGCGCAGGCCGCCGACGACCGAGGGGTCGAGGGTGACGTAGACGGCCACGGCCTGCCCGTAGGCCTGCTCGAGCAGCGACGCGAGCCGCTCCTGCTGAGCCTGCGTGAGCTCGATCGCGCTCGTGACGGTCGCGACCAGCCTCGACCGGCGCTCGGCGATGACGTTGCCGACCGCCAGCAGCGTCCGCACGAAGCGGCGGCCGCGCAGCGCGGTCGTGGCACGCCGGGCGAGCACCACGGTGACGGGGTCCGCCTTGCCGACGAGCAGGGCGTCGACGACGGCGACACGGCGTGCGGCCTGCGTCGTCGGGTCGGACAGCACCTGCCGCGCCTCGCGCTGCCCCTGCAGGGCCCGCGTGATGCGGAAGATCTCGGCCTCGACCGTCTCCAGGGCGCCACGCGACTCCGCCGACGTCAGCACCGCCGCGAGGGCGAGCTGCTCGACGGCGTCGGGCAGGTCCTTGTCCGCCGACCAGCGCGAGCCGGCCATGAGCTGGACCAGCTCGACGACGCGCGCGTCGAACCCGTCGGCCAGCAGCCGTCCCGCGACCGCGGACTTCGCCTCGGCCGGCAGCGACGGGTCGGACAGCGTGCGACGCAGGGCGGCCGAGGAGTCGAGCGCGTCGACGACGGCGAACAGCTGCTCGCCGAGCGCCAGCGACGACTCCCCCGCGGCGCGCAGCACCGGCTCGAACCGAGCCTGTGCCGCGGCCAGCGATGCTCCGCTCGTGCCGCGCATCAGCCCACCTTGCCCGACGTCTGCTGTGCCTCGAGCTCATCGAGGAAGCGGTCGACGACGCGTGCGCGGGCGGCGCTCTCGGCGAGCTCCTCGCCGACGATCTTCGACGCGAGCTGCGTGGCCAGCTCGCCGACCTCGACGCGCAGCGACACGGCCGCGGCCTGACGCTCCGCCTCGATCTGACGCTGGGCGGTCTCGGCGATGCGGTTCGCCTCGTCCTGGGCCCGCAGGCGGTGCTCGGCGACGATCGCCTTGCCCTCCTCGCGAGCCTCGTCGCGCGTGCGCGCGGCGTCGTGGCGGGCCTCGGCGAGCAGCGCCTCGCCCCGCTGGCGGGCGTCGTCCGCGGCGGCCTGAGCCTGCTCCGCCTTGGCGAGGCCGCCCTCGATCTTCTCCGTGCGCTCGTCGAGCACCTTCAGCATGGGCGGAAGGACGAGCTTGTAGAACGCGAAGGCGATGATGACGAGGACGACGGCCGACCAGAGGAGGTCGTAGCCCGCGGGAAGGAAGAGGTCCTTGCCCTCGGGCTCGGTCGCCGCGAGGAGCACCGAGGCGCCCGCGGTGATCACGGGAGCCCCCATCACTCGAACAGGAAGCCGGCGACGAGGCCGAGCAGGGCGAGCACCTCGACGAACGCGAGGCCGAGGAACATGGTCGAGCGGAGCTGACCGGCGACCTCGGGCTGGCGGGCCATGCCCTCGACGGTCTTGCCGATGAGGATGCCGAGACCGATGCCCGGGCCGAGCGTGGCGAGGCCGTAGCCGATCGAGTTCAGGTTGCCGGAGACCTCGGCCAGAGTGGTGACGTCCACAGGGGTTTCCTTCCGTAATGGTCCGGGTTGGTACCCGGGGTCAGGGGGGTGGGTCGCCCGGAGGCGACTAGTGGGAGTCCTCGAGGGACATGCCGATGTAGACGGCGGCCAGCAGGGAGAAGATGTACGCCTGCAGGAACGCCACCAGGACTTCGAACGCCGTCATGAAGATGCCCGCGGCGAGGGTCAGCGCACCGAAGCCCTTCAGGGCGGCGCTCGCCTCGAAGACGAAGAACTGCGTCGCCGCGAAGCACAGGACGAGCATGATGTGGCCGGCCACCATGTTGGCGACGAGTCGGACCATGAGCGACGCCGGGCGGATGACCAGGAGCTGCAGCAGCTCGATCGGCGTCAGGATGATGTAGATCGGCCACGGGACGCCGGGCGGGAACAGGTTCGAGCGCAGGTAGCCGCCCAGGCCGTGCTCCTTGATGCCGACGGCCCAGTACGTCACGAAGACCCACAGGGCGAGCAGCAGGGGCACGCCGACGCGCGCGGTGGCCGCGACGTTGAGGCCGGGGATCACGCCGCCGAGGTTGAACGCCAGGATCGTCATGAAGATCGTGGTCAGCATCGGCAGGAAGCGCCGGGCGTTCGCCTTGCCGAGGATCTCCTCGGCGATCTGGACGCGCACGAAGTCGAGGATGAACTCGATCGCGCTCTGGAACCGGCCGGGCACGAGGCGGGCGCGACGCGCCGCGACGATGAAGACGGTCAGCAGCGCGATCGTGAGCACCACGCGCACGATCCAGATGCGGTCGATCTGGAACGGGGTGCCCTCGAAGAGGATCGCGGGCGGGAAGAAGTCACCGATCGACGGCTTGTGGAAGCCACCCTCGCCCCCCTCGGCGGAGGCGAGCAGCACTGGCATCGCTGGGATAGACAGGAGGACTCCCGGGGGTTCTCAAGGCCAGGCGCACTCACACCGTGGGCACGCCGTCGGACCAGGCCGTCAAGGATTCGCGGCACAGCCTACTAGATGAACTGGCGTGGTCCGACTGGCAAGACGGCGCGAGACGAGCGGATTCCTGCGGCTTGTGAAAAGCAGCGCATCGTGGTGCGGGCCAACGGGTCGCTTCGGCCCAGGTCAGGGCTCGACGTACGGGATCCGGCCGCGGTTGACGGCCCGGTAGTCCAGCAGCGCCGACCCGATGGCGCCCACGCTGACGACGCCGAACAGCACGTACGGGTCGAAGAAGTCGCGCCCGCGGATGATGACGAGCACCACGATCAGGACGACGATCTTGACGATCCACGCCCCCATGACGATGCCCGCCATGGCGGTCGGGCTCGACCCGACGGTGCGCATCATCGACCAGATCGTCGTCGCGCAGAAGAAGCCCGCGAGCAGCACGCCGATCACGGCGCCCCAGACTCCCTCCTTGCCCGCGGTCAGCGCACCCACGACCACGCCGAGGACGGCCAGGCCGCCCAGCAGCACCGCGGTGTCGCGCAGCGCGGTGCGCAGCACCTTCCGCTCGGGGGCGTTCGGGTCAGGGGCGGGGGCGGGCGGCTGCGTCACGGGGTCGGTCCTCGGGTAGGGGCGGGCGGGAAGGACGACGGCAGTGTAGGCGGGGGCGTCTGACGAACCGCCTTGACCCCGCCGGTCGCCACGTCGTCGTCGAGGATGCGGCCACGCGTGCGCAGCGGCCCCAGAGTCAGCACCAGGGCGACGAGCACGGCCACCAGGGTCCAGGCGAGCACCGTGGTCCATTCCCACCGCACCAGGGCGGCGCCGGCGAACGCGAACACCGCGGTCCACACGTAGAGGATGACGACGGCACGCCGGTGCGAGTGGCCGAGCGCGAGCATCCGGTGGTGGAGGTGCATGCGGTCGGGGCTGGCCGGGGACTTCCCGCTGGCGACCCGGCGTACGACCGCCATCGTCATGTCGAGCAGCGGGAGCAGCAGCACCGCGACAGGCAGCAGCATCGGCACGAACGCCGGCACGGCCTGCGCGCCGTTCGTGAGGTCGACGCCCGTCTGGCCCGTCACCGAGACGGTCGCGCCCGCGAGGACGAGACCCAGCACCATCGAGCCCGAGTCGCCCATGAAGATGTGCGACGGGAAGAAGTTGTGCGGCAGGAAGCCGATGCACGCCCCGACGAGCACCGCGACCATGAGCGACGCGAGCGACGAGTAGTCCAGCGGGCTGGCCTTCTGCGTGAGCCCGTACGTGTAGAGGAAGAACGCCGAGCCGCCGATGGCGATGACCCCGGCCGCGAGCCCGTCGAGCCCGTCGACGAAGTTCACCGCGTTCATGGTCGCGACGACCACGAGGATCGTGACGATCAGCGACAGACGCGACCCGGGGATGGTGAGCTGGCCGGGGATGGGCCACGTGAAGAGCTGCACCTGCATGGCCGCCATGAACCCGCCGGCGAGGATCTGCCCCGCGAGCTTCGTCATCCAGTCGAGGTCCCAGACGTCGTCGGCCCAGCCCAGCAGCGCGACAAGGACGGCCGCCCCGGTGATGCCCCACACCTCGCGGGTGGCGAACACGCCTTCCAGGAACGGCATGCGGGAGGCGACCAGGACGGCCACGACGATGCCGGCCGTGATCGCCAGCCCGCCGAGCCGCGGGGTCGGCGTCGTGTGGACGTCGCGCGCGCGCACCGCCGAGACGGCGTGCGTCCGGCGCGCGACCCACCGTGCCGCGGGGGTCGTCAGGTAGGTGACGGCCGCCGCGACGAGGAGCAGGAGGATGTAGACCCTCACGCCTCGGCCTCCGGGGTCTCGGCCGCGCGGGGCGCCTCGGCAGCGGGTTCCGCGGCGTCGTCGGCGTCGGGCACCGAGCCGTCGGCCGCGGGTGCGTCGTCGGCGTCGGGCTCCGGGGCCCGGAGCGCCGGGACGACCTCGCGCAGCGTGGCGAGCGTGACCGCGCCGTCGCGCACCAGGCGCGGCGGGACCACGGTGGCGTCCACGACGGTGGACGCGCCGCCCGGCACCGGGCCGCCGTCGAGGTAGACCGTCACCGCGTCACCGAGCTGGGCGCGCGCGGCGTCGGCGTCGAGCGGGGCGGGCTCGCCGACGCGCTGCGCGCCCGTGACGGCGAGCGGCCCCGTGCGGCGCAGCAGGGCGAGCGCGGCCGGGTGGTCGGGCACGCGCAGGGCGACGGTGCCGCGGCTGTCGCCGAGGTCCCACTGCAGCGACGGCTGCGCGCGCAGCACGAGCGTGAGCGGGCCCGGCCAGAACGCCTCGGCGAGCGCGCGGGCGTCGGCCGACACCTCGGTGGCGAGCCCGTCGAGGGTGCGCACGTCCGGGACGAGCACGGGCGGCGGGGTGGCGTCGTCGCGCCCCTTGGCGGTCCGGATCGCGGCGACCGCGGCCGCGTCGAACGCCTCGGCGCCGACGCCGTAGACGGTGTCGGTGGGGAGCACCACCAGGCCGCCGCGGCGGACCGCGTTGACGGCCTCGTCGATGGCAGGGCCCCAGGCGTTGGGATCGGTGACGTCGTACACGACGTCGGGCCTGCTACTCACGAGGGTCAGTGTTCCACGGTCGCGGCGGTCCTCCGGGCGACGACCATGCGCGGGCGCCCGGTGAGGTCGTCCCGCGTCTGCGCGGGCTCGAACAGCCCGGTGGCGTCGACCATCGCGCGCGCCGCGGCGTCCTGCACCTCGGCGTGCTCCATGACGTACAGCCCGCCCGGCCGCAGCAGCCTGCCCGCCGCCGCGGTGACGCCCCGCGGGACCTCCAGCCCGTCCGCCCCGAGCCCGTAGAGCGCCACGGCCGGGTCGTGCCGGGCCACCTCGGGGTCGCGCGGCACCGCGTCCGACGGCACGTACGGAGGGTTGCTCACGACGACGTCGACGATCCCGTCGAGGTCGTGCAGCGCGGTGCGCGCGTCGCCCCTGACCAGGACGACCCCGCTGGAAGCGAGGTTCCGCGCGGCCCACGCGTGCGCCGCGGCGTCGAGCTCGACGGCGTGCACCGCGGCCCGCGGCACCTCTACGGCCACGGCCAGCGCGATCGCACCGGACCCGGTGCACAGGTCGACGACGACGGCGGAGCCCCGCTCCCCCACGACCCGCAGCGCCTCGTCGACCGCGACCTGGGCGACCTCCTCGGTCTCGGGCCGCGGCACGAACACGCCCGGCCCGACGGCGAGCTCCACGTGCCGGAACGGCGCCGTGCCCGTCAGGTGCTGCAGCGGCTCGCGGGCCGCGCGCCGGGCGACGAGCGCCGCGAACGCGTCCGCGGCGCCGTCGTCGGGCAGCTCGCGGTCCATCACCAGCAGCGACGCGAGCGCACCCCGCGTCACGCCGAGCACGTGCGCCAGCAGCACCTCGGCGTCGACCCGGGGCGAGCCGACGCCTGCCTCGGCGAGCCGGGCGGCGGCCGCGCCAACCAGCGCCCGGGGACGGAGGTCGTCAGTCATTGACGGCGGCCAGCCGCGCGGCCTCGTCCGCGTCGATCGCCGACCGCACGACGGCCTCGAGGTCGCCCCCCAGGACGGCGTCGAGGTTGTACGCCTTGTAGCCCGTCCGGTGGTCCGCGATGCGGTTCTCGGGGAAGTTGTAGGTCCGGATGCGCTCCGAGCGGTCCACCGTGCGCACCTGCGAGCGCCGCAGGTCCGCCGCCTCCGCGGCCGCTGCCTCCTGCTGGGCGGCCAGGAGCCGCGCACGGAGCACGCGCATCGCCTGCTCCTTGTTCTGCAGCTGCGACTTCTCGTTCTGCATCGCGACGACGATGCCGGTGGGCAGGTGCGTGATGCGGACGGCCGAGTCGGTCGTGTTGACCGACTGCCCGCCCGGCCCGGAGGACCGGTAGACGTCGATGCGCAGGTCGTTCGGGTCGATCTCGACCTCGCCCGGGTCGTCGACCTCGGGGAACACGAGCACGCCGGCGGCGGAGGTGTGGATGCGGCCCTGCGTCTCGGTCACGGGGACGCGCTGCACGCGGTGGACGCCGCCCTCGTACTTGAGGTGCGCCCACACGCCGTCGGCCGGGTCGGAGACGGAGCGCGCCTTGATCGCGACCTGCACGTCCTTGTAGCCGCCGAGGTCGGTGCCGGTGGACTCCAGGACCTGCGTGGACCAGCCCTTGCGCTCGGCGTACCGCAGGTACATGCGCAGCAGGTCGCCCGCGAAGAGCGCGGACGCCTCGCCGCCCTCCCCCGCCTTGATCTCGAGGATGACGACG
>CBINDH010000128.1:0-7581 GCA_966249365.1 uncultured Xylanimonas sp.
TGCTCACCAGCAGCGTCCCGACCTGGCTGTGCCCGGTCGACGTCACGCACCAGGCGTACATCACCGGCGAGGAGCTGCGGCAGGTGCGCGACCTCGGGACGCGCGCGGCGGCGCTGTTCGCCGACGTCGTCGAGGGCCGGCTGCCGTTCGTGGCGCACCGGACGGGCGGGCGGGGCGTGCCGCTGCACGACCCGCTCGCGGTCCTGTTCGCCGCCGACGACTCCGCGTTCACCGCGGCCGAGTGCTTCGTCGGCGTGGAGACGCAGGGGAGCATCACGCGGGGGATGACGGTGACCGACCGGTACAGCGACGCGAAGCGCGAGCCCAACGCGCACCTGGTCGAGACGGTCGACCGCGACGCCTTCGTGGCGCGGGTGCTGGACCTGCTCGCGAGCCTCTGACGCCCGCGCTGCGGGGAGCGTCACAGGCCACGCGGTTGGAGCACCCCGGCGGGTATGGCACACTAGTCAGGTTGCCTGTCACGGGCGCGCTCTTTCTCGTGTCGAACAGTGTGTTGCACCGCAGCCGTGCGGAGCCCCCGGGAGCCTTTCTCCCGGCGGCCAGGAATGCCGGCTGAAGCGGGTCCCCCTCCAGGGGAGGGGTTCGCGGTCGCCGTCTGTTCACAAGCAGGAGCGCTCCGCAGCGACCGAGCTTCGGTGGGACACACGTCCTCCAGGAGAGGGTTCGACAGGCCAGACATACGTCGTGGTCGCTCCTCGCGGAGAGATCACAATCCAACGGCCTCCTGGCCTTCGTGCGGGTCGCACACGCGACACGCCCGAGCGCGGGGGTCGGACAGTAGCGGTTCGAGAGAGAGAGTCAGACGACGCCATGGCGGGACAGAAGATCCGCATCCGGCTCAAGTCCTATGACCACGAGGTCATCGACAGCTCGGCGCGCAAGATCGTTGACACGGTTACGCGTGCTGGTGCGACTGTTGTGGGCCCGGTGCCGCTCCCGACGGAGAAGAACGTCTTCGTCGTGATCCGGTCGCCTCACAAGTACAAGGACAGCCGCGAGCACTTCGAGATGCGCACGCACAAGCGGCTCATCGACATCATCGATCCCACGCCGAAGGCCGTCGACTCGCTCATGCGTATCGACCTGCCTGCCGACGTGAACATCGAGATCAAGCTCTGAGGCCAGGTGACTGACAGATGAGCAACCTGCAGAAGAACGTGACCGCGGTGCTGGGCAAGAAGCTCGGCATGACGCAGCTGTGGGACGAGGCCGGTCGCCTCGTGCCCGTCACGGTCGTCGCGGTGGACACCAACGTGGTGACCCAGGTCCGCACGCCCGAGACCGACGGCTACTCGGCCGTCCAGCTGGCCGTCGGCCAGATCGACCCGCGCAAGGTCACCAAGCCGCTCAAGGGCCACTTCGAGAAGGCCGGCGTGACGCCGCGCCGCCACGTGGCCGAGATCCGTACCGCTGACGCCGCCGACTACAAGGTCGGCCAGGAGATCACCGCCGCCGCCTTCGAGGCCGGCGCCGTGGTCGACGTCACGGGCACGACCAAGGGCAAGGGCACGGCCGGTGTCATGAAGCGTCACGGCTTCGCCGGCGTGAGCGCCTCGCACGGTTCGCACCGTAACCACCGCAAGCCGGGCTCGATCGGTGGCGCGTCGACGCCGTCGCGCGTGTTCAAGGGCCTGCGCATGGCTGGTCGCATGGGCAACGCCCGCCAGACCACCCAGAACCTGACCGTCCACGCGGTCGACGTCGAGAAGGGTCTGCTGCTCGTCAAGGGCGCGGTTCCCGGCCCCAAGGGTGGCGTCGTCGTCGTCAAGACCGCCGCGAAGGGTGCGTGAACAGCATGACCTCCCTCACCGTTGACGTTCTCGACGCCCAGGGCAAGAAGGCCGGCAAGGCCGAGCTTCCCGCCGAGGTGTTCGACGTCGTCACCAACGTCCCGCTGATCCACCAGGTCGTCGTCGCGCAGCGCGCCGCTGCCCGCCAGGGCACGCACGCCACGAAGACGCGTGGTGACGTCCGCGGTGGTGGCAAGAAGCCGTACAAGCAGAAGGGCACCGGCCGCGCCCGCCAGGGTTCGACCCGCGCTCCGCAGTTCGCCGGCGGTGGCACCGTCCACGGCCCGCAGCCGCGCTCGTACGACCAGCGCACCCCGAAGAAGATGAAGGCCGCTGCCCTGCGCGGCGCCCTCTCCGACCGCGCTCGCGCCGGCCGCGTGCACGTCGTGTCCGGCTTCGGCATCGACGGCACGCCGTCGACCAAGACCGCGCTCAAGACCCTGGCTCTGCTGACCGAGCGTCCCCACGTTCTCGTGGTGACCGAGCGCACCGACGAGGCGACCATCAAGTCGCTCCGCAACGTGCCCGAGGTCCACCTGCTCGCCGCGGACCAGCTGAACACGTACGACGTGCTCGTCTCGGACGACGTCGTCTTCACCGAGGGTGCGCTCGCCGCGTTCCTCGCCGGCCCCGCCAAGGGCGCGAAGGCGACCGCGACCGAGTCCGAGGCCGCTGAGGAGGCCACCAAGTGACCACCGTGCAGAAGGACCCGCGCGACATCCTGATCGCGCCGGTCGTCTCCGAGAAGAGCTACGGCCTCCTCGACGAGGGCAAGTACACCTTCGTCGTGGACCCGCGTGCCAACAAGACCGAGATCAAGATCGCCGTCGAGCAGGTGTTCGGCGTCAAGGTCGACTCGGTCAACACGATCAACCGCAAGGGCAAGACGCGTCGCACGCGTTTCGGCCTGGGCAAGCGCAAGGACACGAAGCGTGCGATCGTCACCCTCCGCGAGGGCTCGATCGACATCTTCGGCGGTCCGGTCGGCTGACCCGGTACTGAAGAAGATCGAGGACTGAGAACCCATGGGTATTCGTAAGTACAAGCCGACTACGCCGGGCCGTCGCGGCTCGAGCGTCGCGGACTTCGTCGAGGTCACCCGTTCGCAGCCGGAGAAGTCGCTGGTCCGCCCCCTGTCGAAGACGGGTGGCCGCAACAACACCGGTCGCATCACGACCCGACACAAGGGTGGTGGCCACAAGCGCCAGTACCGCGTGATCGACTTCCGTCGTCACGACAAGGACGGCGTGCCGGCCAAGGTCGCTCACATCGAGTACGACCCCAACCGCACCGCGCGCATCGCTCTCCTGCACTACGCGGACGGCGAGAAGCGCTACATCATCGCGCCGAACAAGCTGTCGCAGGGTGACATCGTCGAGGCCGGTGCCGGCGCCGACATCAAGCCCGGCAACAACCTGCCGCTGCGCAACATCCCGACCGGTACGGTCATCCACGCCATCGAGCTGCGTCCCGGTGGCGGCGCGAAGATCGCCCGCTCGGCCGGTGCCTCCGTGCAGCTCGTCGCCAAGGACGGCCCCTACGCCCAGCTGCGTATGCCGTCCGGCGAGATCCGCAACGTCGACCTGCGCTGCCGCGCCACGGTCGGCGAGGTCGGCAACGCCGAGCAGTCGAACATCAACTGGGGCAAGGCCGGCCGTATGCGCTGGAAGGGCGTGCGCCCGACCGTCCGCGGTGTCGCCATGAACCCGATCGACCACCCGCACGGTGGTGGTGAGGGCAAGACGTCCGGTGGTCGTCACCCCGTCGACCCGTGGGGCAACCCCGAGGGTCGTACCCGCCGTCCGAACAAGTCGAGCGACAAGATGATCGTCCGTCGTCGTCGCACCGGCAAGAAGCGCTGATAGGAGCCTGGAACATGCCTCGCAGCCTGAAGAAGGGCCCCTTCGTCGACGGCCACCTCCAGAAGAAGGTGGACGCTCAGAACGAGAAGGGGACCAAGAACGTCATCAAGACCTGGTCCCGTCGGTCGGTCATCACGCCCGACTTCCTCGGTCACACCTTCGCCGTGCACGACGGTCGCAAGCACACTCCGGTCTTCGTGACCGAGTCGATGGTCGGCCACAAGCTCGGCGAGTTCGCTCCGACGCGGACCTTCCGCGGCCACGTGAAGGACGACAAGAAGGGTCGTCGTCGCTGAGCCCCGGCTCAGTGACGACTACCTGGACTGTCTTCGATAAAGGAAGCAGGACAGCAATGGAAGCCAAGGCGCAGGCGCGGTTCGTCCGCGTGACGCCGATGAAGGCCCGGCGCGTCGTGGACCTCATCCGTGGCAAGCAGGCCGGCGAGGCCGTCGCGGTGCTGAAGTTCGCGCCGCAGGCCGCCGCCGAGCCCGTGCGGAAGGTCGTGGAGTCCGCGATCGCCAACGCCCGGGTGAAGGCCGACCGCGCGAGCGAGCGCTTCGACGAGCAGGAGCTCGTCGTCGCCGCCGCGTTCGTCGACGAGGGCCCGACCCTGAAGCGGTTCCGTCCGCGTGCGCAGGGCCGTGCGGCCCGCGTCCTCAAGCGGACCTCGCACATCACCGTCGTGGTTGCACCGCGCTCGACGAAGGAAGGGGCCTGATAGTGGGTCAGAAGGTTCACCCGCACGGGTACCGCCTCGGCATCACCACCGACCACCGGTCGCGCTGGTTCGCCGACAGCACCAAGCCTGGTCAGCGGTACCGCGACTACGTCCGTGAGGACGTCGAGATCCGCAAGCTCATGGCCACCGGCCTCGAGCGTGCCGGCATCGCCAAGGTCGAGATCGAGCGCACCCGCGACCGCGTCCGCGTGGACATCCACACGGCGCGTCCGGGCATCGTGATCGGCCGCCGTGGCGCCGAGGCCGACCGCATCCGCGGCGAGCTCGAGAAGCTCACGGGCAAGCAGGTCCAGCTCAACATCCTCGAGGTCAAGAACGCCGAGATCGAGGCTCAGCTGGTCGCCCAGGGCATCGCCGAGCAGCTCGCCTCGCGCGTCTCCTTCCGTCGTGCCATGCGCAAGGGCATCCAGTCCGCGCAGCGTGCCGGCGCGAAGGGCATCCGCGTGCAGGTCTCGGGCCGCCTCGGCGGCGCCGAGATGAGCCGGTCGGAGTTCTACCGCGAGGGTCGTGTGCCGCTGCACACGCTCCGTGCGAACATCGACTTCGGCTTCTTCGAGGCCCGCACCACCTTCGGCCGCATCGGCGTCAAGGTGTGGATCTACAAGGGCGACGTGACCGAGAAGGAGTTCGCCGCTCAGCAGGCCGCCTCCGCTCCGCGCCAGGGCCGTGGCCCGCGCGGTGAGCGTGGCGGTGAGCGTGGCGAGCGCCGTGGCGGTCGCCGCAACGAGCGTTCGGCTGCCCCGACGACGGACGCGCCGGCTGAGGCCGCCGCTCCCGCCGCCGAGGCGCCGGCTGAGACCGGAACGGAGGCCTGAGCATGCTGATCCCCCGCAGGCTCAAGCACCGCAAGCAGCACCACCCCGGCCGCTCCGGCGCGTCGAAGGGTGGCAACACGATCGCGTTCGGTGAGTTCGGCATCCAGGCTCTCGAGCCCGCCTACATCACCAACCGCCAGATCGAGGCTGCTCGTATCGCGATGACCCGCCACATCAAGCGTGGCGGCAAGGTCTGGATCAACATCTACCCGGACCGTCCCCTGACCAAGAAGCCCGCCGAGACCCGCATGGGTTCCGGTAAGGGCTCGCCCGAGTGGTGGGTCGCCAACGTCAAGCCCGGCCGCATCCTGTTCGAGCTGGCGGGCGTCCCGGAGCCCCTGGCTCGTGAGGCCATGCGCCGTGCGATCCACAAGCTCCCGATGAAGTGCCGTTTCGTGGTGCGCGAGGGTGGTGCGATCTGATGGCTATCGGTACCAAGGGCCTGGCCCCGACCGAGCTGGACGGCTTCGACGACGCGAAGCTCGTCGCCGAGCTGAAGAAGGCCAAGGAGGAGCTCTTCAACCTCCGCTTCCAGGCGGCCACCGGCCAGCTGGAGTCGCACGGCCGCATCAAGGCCGTCAAGCGCGACATCGCGCGGATCTACACGATCCTCCGCGAGCGCGAGCTCGGCATCCGTACGGCTCCGAGCGCTGAGTGAGGCAGACAATGAGCACCGAGAACAACACGGCGGCGGCTGAGTCCGTCGAGCAGCGCGGCATCCGCAAGACGCGCCGCGGCTACGTGGTCAGCGACAAGATGGACAAGACCATCGTGGTCGAGGTCGAGGACCGGGTGAAGCACCCGCTCTACGGCAAGGTCATGCGTCGCACCGAGAAGGTCAAGGCCCACGACGAGCAGAACACCGCTGGTGTCGGCGACCTCGTGGTCATCATGGAGACCCGCCCGCTGTCCGCGACCAAGCGGTGGCGCCTGGTGGAGATCCTCGAGAAGGCCAAGTGACCTTTCACCGGATGTGATCTTCGCCGTCCGGGTCCCGTTCAGGGGCCCGGGCGGCGTAGACTCGTCCATTGGTCTGTCCGCGGCGTGACACACGTATGCGTGCGGGCGGCCACATCCAACAATCCGTTCGGCCAGGCTCTGCGCCCTGTGCATGCGCACGTCCATGCAGAGAACCAGCTCGACGACAGGAGCATTTGAATGATCCAGCAGGAGTCGCGACTCCGGGTCGCCGACAACACGGGTGCCAAGGAGATCCTCTGCATCCGCGTTCTCGGTGGTTCCGGCCGTCGCTACGCCGGTATCGGTGACGTCATCGTCGCCACCGTCAAGGACGCGATCCCGGGCGGCAACGTGAAGAAGGGCGACGTGGTCAAGGCCGTCGTCGTCCGGACCGCCAAGGAGCGCCGTCGTCCGGACGGTTCCTACATCAAGTTCGACGAGAACGCCGCCGTCATCCTCAAGAACGACGGCGAGCCTCGTGGCACCCGCATCTTCGGTCCGGTCGGTCGCGAGCTGCGCGACAAGAAGTTCATGAAGATCATCTCGCTCGCGCCGGAGGTGCTCTGACCATGGCCAAGATCAAGAAGGGCGACCAGGTGGTCGTCATCGCCGGCCGCGACAAGGGCCGGACGGGCCGCGTTCTCGAGGTTCTCAAGGACTCGGACCGCGTCGTCGTCGAGGGCGTGCAGCGTGTGACCAAGCACGTCAAGGCCGGCCAGACCTCGCGTGGCAGCCGCACGGGTGGCATCGAGACCGTCGAGGCCCCGATCCACGTCTCCAACGTCATGCTCGTCGACCCGGAGACCAAGAAGGGCACGCGCGTCGGCTACCGCCTCGAGCAGGTCGAGCGTGACGGCAAGACCAAGACGGTTCGCGTCCGCGTCGCGAAGCGCTCCGGGAAGGACATCTGATGACCGAGACGACTCTCGAGGCCCCGGCCACGCCGCGCCTCAAGCAGAAGTACCGCGAGGAGATCCTGAGCGCGCTCCGTGAGGAGTTCGGCTACTCGAACGTCACCCTGGTTCCCGGTCTGACCAAGATCGTCGTGAACATGGGTGTCGGCGACGCCGCCAAGGACAGCAAGCTCATCGAGGGCGCGATCCGCGACCTGACCGCGATCACCGGTCAGAAGCCGCAGGTCACCAAGGCCCGCAAGTCGATCGCCCAGTTCAAGCTGCGCGAGGGCATGCCGATCGGCGCCCACGTGACGCTGCGCGGCGACCGCATGTGGGAGTTCCTCGACCGTCTGCTGTCGATCGCCCTGCCCCGTATCCGTGACTTCCGCGGCCTGTCCGCCAAGCAGTTCGACGGCCACGGCAACTACACGTTCGGCCTCACGGAGCAGTCGATGTTCCACGAGATCGACCAGGACAAGATCGACCGCGTCCGCGGTA
>CBINDH010000129.1:0-7557 GCA_966249365.1 uncultured Xylanimonas sp.
TCGTCGACGTCGTCGTCCCAGCCGAACTCCTGCACCACCTGGCCGGGCGTGAACCCGAGGCGGGCTGCCTGGGGATCCGTCTGCTTACCCACGTGGTCCGTCCGTTCCTTCCGTCGACGATTCGAGCCGGACGACGGCGCCGTCCGGAATGGTCGCCAACGTAGTCCACCTGGGCCCCGCGCGCCTCGTCTGGAGCCGTCGTGGCGCCTTCGGCGGGGTCCTGCTCACCGCAGATCATGACGGACATCACGAGACAGGGGGCCGTAACAGGTTCGCCTCACCTCATGTTGGGGCCAGAATGGGTGGTGATTCCACGACAGTGCGTGGCCCAGGTGCGTCCGATGCGCAGGGCGGCGACAGAGAGAGGGTGCTGGTGGCTTCGTACGACGAGACCGGACCGCTGATCAACGGTCTGCTCAGCTCGGTCCCTGACATCGACCCCGGCGAGACCGCCGAGTGGGTCGAGTCCTTCGAGGGGCTCATCGACGACAAGGGCGGGCCTCGCGCGCGCTACGTCATGCTCAACCTGCTGCGCCGCGCGCGTGAGCTCAACGTGACGATCCCGGCGTCCTTCGCGACGCCGTACGTCAACACCATCGGCGTGCACGAGGAGCCGTACTTCCCCGGCGACGAGGCGATCGAGCGCCAGTACCGCGGGTGGATCCGGTGGAACGCGGCCGTCATGGTCACGCGCGCGCAGAAGCCGGGCATCGGCGTCGGCGGGCACATCTCCTCGTACGCGTCGACCGCGACGCTGACCGAGGTGGGCCTCAACCACTTCTTCCGCGGCAAGGACCACCCGGGCGGCGGCGACCAGGTCTACTTCCAGGGTCACTCCTCCCCCGGCCAGTACGCCCGCGGGTTCCTCGAGGGCCGCCTCTCCCAGGAGGACCTCGACGGGTTCCGGCAGGAGAAGTCGAAGGAGGGGCACGCTCTGCCCTCCTACCCGCACCCCCGCCTGCTGCCCGAGTTCTGGGAGTTCCCGACCGTCTCGATGGGTCTCGGCCCGGCGTCGGCGATCTACCAGGCGTGGACGAACAAGTACATCCACAACCGCGGCATCAAGGACACCTCGCAGCAGGACGTCTGGGCGTTCCTCGGCGACGGCGAGATGGACGAGCCCGAGTCGCGCGGCATGCTGCAGCTCGCGGCGCACCAGGGCCTGGACAACCTCACGTTCGTCGTCAACTGCAACCTGCAGCGCCTCGACGGCCCGGTCCGCGGCAACGGCAAGATCATCCAGGAGCTCGAGGCCCAGTTCCGCGGCGCGGGCTGGAACGTCATCAAGGTCATCTGGGGCCGTGAGTGGGACGCCCTGCTCAACGCGGACAAGGACCGCGCCCTGGTCAACCTGATGAACGTCACGCGCGACGGCGACTACCAGACGTACCGCGCGGAGTCGGGCGCGTTCATCCGTGAGCACTTCTTCGGCCGCGACCCGCGCACCAAGGCGCTCGTCGAGAACATGACCGACGAGGACATCTGGAACATGAAGCGCGGTGGCCACGACTACCGCAAGATCTACGCGGCGTACGCGGCGGCCCGCGCCCACACGGGCCAGCCGACCGTGATCCTCGCGCAGACGGTCAAGGGCTACGGCCTGGGCTCGGGCTTCGCGGGTCGCAACTCGACCCACCAGATGAAGAAGCTCAAGTCGGACGACCTCAAGGCCCTGCGCGACTCGCTGCGCATCCCGATCCCCGACGAGCAGCTCGAGGACCCGTACAGCGCGCCGTACTACCACCCGGGCGCGGACGACCCGGCGATCCAGTACATGCTGGAGCGCCGCCGTCAGCTCGGCGGCTTCGTGCCCGAGCGGCGTCACTCGCCCAAGGCGATCACGCTGCCGCAGCCCAAGGTCTACGAGCTGCTCAAGAAGGGCTCGGGGCACCAGGAGGTCGCTTCGACGATGGCGTTCGTCCGCCTGCTCAAGGACCTCATCAAGGACAAGGAGTTCGGCAAGCGCATCGTGCCGATCATCCCCGACGAGGCGCGCACGTTCGGCCTGGACGCGATCTTCCCGTCGGCGAAGATCTTCAACACGGGCGGCCAGCACTACCTCGCGGTCGACCGCGAGCTGATGCTCTCCTACAAGGAGTCCGAGTCCGGCCAGATCATGCACACCGGCATCAACGAGGCCGGCTCGGCCGCGGCCTTCCAGGCCGTGGGCACGTCGTACGCGACGCACGGCGAGCACCTCGTCCCGGTGTACATCTTCTACTCGATGTTCGGCTTCCAGCGGACCGGCGACCAGTTCTGGGCCGCCGGCGACCAGCTCACGCGCGGCTTCATCATCGGTGCCACCGCCGGGCGCACGACGCTCGCCGGTGAGGGCCTGCAGCACATGGACGGCCACTCGCCGATCCTCGCCGCGACCAACACCGCGATGGTCATCTACGACCCCGCCTACGGGTACGAGATCCGCCACATCGTGCGCGACGGCATCGAGCGCATGTTCGGCCCGTCGGCCGACGGCGTGCACGACGAGCTCGGCCGCGACCAGAACGTCATGTACTACCTGACGGTCTACAACGAGCCGATGATCCAGCCGGCCGAGCCGGAGGACGTCGACGTCGAGGGCATCAAGCGCGGTATCCACCGCGTCTCGGTGTCCGACGCGCCGGGCCCGAAGGCTCAGCTCCTCGCCTCCGGCGTGGGCGTGCCGTGGGCGCTCGAGGCGCAGCAGCTGCTGCGCGACGACTGGGGCGTCTCGGCCGACGTGTGGTCGGTGACGAGCTGGACCGAGCTGCGCCGCGACGCGCTCGCCGCGGAGAAGGAGGCGTTCGTCAACCCGAGCGCCCCGGCCCGCACGCCGTACGTCACGGAGAAGCTCGCCGGCACCGGCGGCCCGTTCATCGCCACGAGCGACTACGACCACATGGTCCCCGACCAGATCCGCAAGTGGGTCCCGGGCGACTACGAGGTCCTGGGCGCCGACGGCTTCGGGTTCTCGGACACGCGTGCCGCCGCCCGCCGCTTCTTCCTCATCGACGGTCCGTCGATGGTGGTCAAGACGCTGCAGGCCCTCGCCCGCCGCGGTGAGGTCGACCCGGGCGTCGTCGGCCGCGCGATCGAGAAGTACGAGCTGCTCACCGTCAACGCCGGCAAGTCGCGTACCGAGGACCGCGACTAGTCCCGCCGTACACGCCGAGGCGGCTCCGACCCACGGGTCGGAGCCGCCTCGTCGTGTCGGGTGTCAGGGGGTGGTCTGCGCCGGGCTGTGCGCCGCGATCGCCGCGTCGAGCTCGGCGCGCAGCGCCGCGACGGCCACGGTGTCCGGGTGCAGGTCCAGGTTCGCGAGGTGCTGACGCGCCTCGAGCGGACGGTCGGCCTCGAGCGCGGCGAGCACGAGCTGACGGCCTACCTCGGGCTGGTGCTCGCGCACCCGCCAGTGCCCGACGCCGAGGCCGAGCGCCTCGACCGGCATGCCCGCACCGCGCAGGATCTCCAGGCCGCCCGCGAGCGCACGCCCCTCGGGGTCCCGCTCGGCGGCCGTGGCCAGCCGGCGCTGCGCGCCTTCCGGGTCGGACGCGAGCGACAGCCGCCCCAGCTCGAGGAGCGGGTACCAGCCGCGCGGGTGCCCCGCGAGCTCCTCGGCGAGCGACCACACCGCCAGGTCGGCGGCCGTGGCGCGCTGCTCGGCGAGGGTCTGCTCGTCGGCGGGCGCGATCAGCGGGTCCTCGGGCTGGCTGGACTCCTCGGCCCGCCGGCGCACGAGCTCGGCGAGCGCGTCGAACGCGCGGGCGTCGTTCGGGTCGTCGAGCAGCATGGCGCGCAGGGCGTCCTCCTGGACGGTGTCCCCCCGTCGCCGGTCTGACGGCAGGGGCCGACGCGCTCCCACGGTCGAGGCCGAGAAAGGCCGACGGAGCAGGGCACGGAGCCTGGGCATCAGAGCCATGTACATGACCATAACCACATCCGCGGAGGAACGGGTGGGTGCGTCCGAGTTCGTCCCCCGCGCGAGCGAGTCCCGACGATTTGTGGCATCCCCACAAGCCGTGCGTCCACGATCTGGGGCCCGGCGCACGTATCCTCATGGCGTGCCCCGTGAGACGACCGACGCCGATCGACCCCTCGAGCACCGCCCCGCGACCGTGCGGCGGGTCCGCGAGGCGACCGGGGTGCTCATCACCGCGGCCCTGCGCCGGCTGGACGAGGAGCTGCCCTGGTACCGCGCCCTGCCCGCCGAGGACCGCAGCTACGTGGGCATGGTCGCCCAGTCCGGCATCACGTCGTTCGTCGCGTGGTTCGCCGAGCCCTCGGGGACGCCGTCCGGCGTGAGCGAGATGTTCGCGGCCGCGCCGCGCGAGCTGACGCAGTCCATCTCGCTGCAGCACACGCTCCAGCTCGTGCGGCTCATGGTCGACGTCGTCGAGAAGCACGCCGGGCAGATCGCGGCGCCGGGTGCCGAGCGCGAGGTGCGCGAGGCGGTGCTGCGCTACTCGCGCGAGGTCGCCTTCTCCGCGGCGGAGGTCTACGCGCGCGCGGCCGAGATGCGTGGCGCCTGGGACGCCCGCCTGGAGGCCCTGGTGGTCGACGCGCTGGTGCGCGGCGACGGCGACGACTCGGTCCGTTCGCGCGTCTCGGCGCTCGGGTGGTCGGGTCGCGGCCAGACGCTCGTGGTCGTCGGCACGACGACGACGGCGCTCGACGAGCTGCGGACGGCCGACCTGCGCCGCGCGGCGCGCCGGGCGGCGGGCGACGCGCTCGTGGGCATCCACGGCGACCGGGTGGTCCTCGTGCTGGGCGGCGAGGGCGACCTCGTCGCGGCGGCGACGTCCCTCCTGCCGAAGCTCGGCACGGGCCCGGTCGTCATCGGCGGCGCGGTGCCGTCGGTCGCGGAGGCGTCCCGGTCGGCGGCCGCGGCGCTCGCCGGGCTCGCCGCGGCGCCGGCCTGGCCGCAGGCACCGCGTCCCGTCCTCGCCGACGACCTGCTGCCGGAGCGGGTGCTCATCGGCGACGACGCGGCCCGCGCGACGCTGGTGGACCAGGCGTACCGCCGTCTCGAGAACGCCGGCGGGGCCGTGCTGGAGACGCTGTCGGCATACCTGGGCACGGGCCGGTCGCTCGAGGCGGCCGCCCGCCAGCTCTACGTCCACCCCAACACGGTGCGCTACCGCCTGCGCAAGGTCGCCGAGATCACGGGCTGGGACCCCCTCGACGCACGCGAGTCGTTCGTGCTGCAGGTCGCCCTCGCCCTGGGCCGCCTAGGCTGAGCGCCGCACAGCGCCGTTGTGGGATTCCCACAAGGCGGTCCGGGCAGGTTGGTTCGCGCCGGTACGGGCTGCGGTGCGCGTCGTCTGAGAACGTTGGACCCGTGCTTGCCGTCGTCTGCCCTGGACAGGGCTCTCAGACCCCCGGGATGCTCGCCCCCTGGCTCGAGCTGCCGGGCGTCGACACCCTGCTCTCCGCCTTGTCGGAGGCCGCCGATCTCGACCTCGTCGCCCACGGCACGACGTCGGACGCCGACACGATCCGTGACACGGCCGTGGCCCAGCCCCTCATCGTCGCCTCGTCGCTGACGGCGCTGCGCGTCATCCTCGACGGGCGTGACACGGCCGACGTCGTCGACGTGACCGCCGGCCACTCGGTCGGCGAGGTCGCGGCAGCCGCGGTCGCGGGCGTGCTCGACGACGCCGGCGCCGTCGGCCTGGTGACCCGCCGGGCGCAGGCCATGGCCAAGGCCGCCGCGGCCGCACCCTCGGGCATGAGCGCGGTCGTGGGCGGCGACCCGGCCGAGGTGCTGGCCGCGATCGAGGCCGCCGGACTGTGGCCCGCCAACGTCAACGGTGCGGGCCAGACGGTCGCCGGGGGTTCGCTGGAGGCGCTCGCCACGCTCGCCGCGAATGCCCCGGCGCGGGCGCGCGTGATCCCTCTGCAGGTCGCCGGCGCGTTCCACACCCCGTTCATGGATGCCGCACGCGAGGAGTTCACGGCCCTCGCCACGGCGTGGCCCGCGAACGACCCGCGGATCCCGTTCCTCGCCGACGTCGACGGGCAGGCGCACGGCGACGCGGCCACGACGATGCGCACGATCGCCGGCCAGGTCACCGCCCCGGTGCGCTGGGACCTCGTCATGGACGAGTTCGCGGCGCGCGGCGTGACCGCGATCCTCGAGCTCGCCCCGGGCGGCGTGCTCACCGGCCTCGCCAAGCGCGCCCTCAAGGGCGTCGAGCTCGTCGCCATCAAGTCGCCCGACGACGTCGAGGCCGCCCGCGACCTCGTCGCCCGCCACTCCACCGTCTCGAACGGAGCCTGATCGCCATGACCGTCCTCAAGCAGGCCCAGCCGGTCGCGTACTCGCGCATCCTGGGCATCGGCGCCGAGCGCGGTGAGCTCGTCGTCACCAACGACGACATCGCGGGCCCGATCGACTCGTCCGACGAGTGGATCCGCCAGCGCACCGGCATCGTGACGCGCCGCCGCGCGGGCGCCGACCGGAACGTGCTGGACCTGTCCGAGGTCGCCGCGACCAAGGCGATCGCCGCCTCGGGCGTGCCGCTCGACGAGATCGACGCGATCGTCATGTCGACGATCACGCACTTCGTCCAGACCCCGTCGGGCGCCGCGATCCTCGCCGACCGCCTCGGCATCACCCCGGCCGCGGCCTACGACATCTCGGCCGCGTGCGCGGGCTACTGCTACGCGATCGGGCAGGCCGACGCGCTCGTCCGCTCGGGCGCGGCGCGCAACGTGCTGGTCATCGGCGCCGAGAAGCTCTCGGACATCATCGACCCGACCGACCGCTCCATCTCGTTCCTGCTCGGTGACGGCGCCGGCGCCGCCGTCGTCGGCCGCTCGGACGTCCCGGGCATCGGCCCGACCGTCTGGGGCTCGGACGGCTCGAAGGCCGCCACGATCCGCCAGACGCACACGTGGCTCGAGCTGCGCGAGGACCCGTCGCTCGGCTGGCCGACCCTGCGCCAGGACGGGCAGACGGTCTTCAAGTGGGCCAGCTTCCAGGTCGGCAAGTTCGCGCAGGCGGCCATGGACGCCGCCGGCGTCGGCCCCGAGGACATCGACGTGTTCGTGCCGCACCAGGCGAACATGCGCATCATCGACCAGATGATCAAGCAGCTGAAGCTGCCCGAGACCGTCGTGGTCGGCCGCGACATCGTGGACACGGGCAACACGTCCGCCGCCTCGGTGCCGCTCGCCATCGAGCGGCTCATGGCCGAGGGCAAGGCCAAGTCGGGCGACGTCTGCCTCCAGATCGGCTTCGGCGCCGGGCTCGTGTACGCGGCCCAGGTCGTCGTGCTCCCCTGAGTTTCACCACCACACCCACCCGGTGGTTGAGCCCCGTCGAGACCACCTGACCTCTCCCGAGAAAGAAGGAACCCCCATGGCTTACACGAACGAGGAGATCCTCGAGGGCCTCGCCGAGATCGTCGCCGAGGAGACCGGCCTGCCGACCGACGCCGTCCAGCTCGGCAAGTCGTTCACCGACGACCTCGACATCGACTCGCTGTCGATGATGACGATCGTGACCCACGCCGAGGACAAGTTCGACGTGCGCATCCCCGACGAGGAGGTCAAGAACCTCTCGACCGTCGGCGA
>CBINDH010000130.1:0-7425 GCA_966249365.1 uncultured Xylanimonas sp.
GTCGCTCCGGGAGGCGTCACGCCGCCCGCGCCGCCCAGCACCCCGCCGCCCGCGCCGCCCAGCACCCCGCCGTCGGACCCGTTCGAGCCGCCGCACGAGCCCGGACGCTGACAGCACCCCCGTGCGCCCGTCACCTGGCACCATGTGCGCATGACGGCGACCTGGTCCGCGGACGTGCTCGGTGACGGCTTCGAGCGGCGCACCCTGCCCCTGCCCGACGACGCCGAGGCGACGCTCGTGCGCTACGCCCCGTCGACGGGCGACGGCACGCCCCGCCGGGTCGCCGTGCTGTACGTCCACGGGTTCGTCGACTACTTCTTCCACCCGCACGTCGCCCGCGCGCTCGCCGACGCCGGGTACGCGTTCTACGCCGTCGACCTGCGCGGGTACGGGCGGTCGCTGGCGGCGCACACGGCGTCGGGCAAGGACCCGAACCTCGTCGCGGACCTCGCGCTGCACGCCCAGGACCTCGACGCCGCGGCCGCCGCCGTGCGCGCGGCGGGGCACGAGAAGCTCGTCGTGCTCGGCCACTCGATGGGCGGCCTGGTCACGACGCTGTGGGCGGCCGGCCGCGCCGGGCGTGCCGACGCGCTCGTGCTCAACAGCCCCTGGTTCGACCTCAACGAGAACTGGCTGCTGCGCGTCCCCGTGACCCGGGTGCTCGACGTCGTCGGGCGCATCGTGCCGCGCCTCGTCGTCGGCGGGCTGCACCCGCACTACGGCACGGCACTGCACGCCGGGTCGGGCGGCGAGTGGGACTTCGACCTGGCGTGGAAGCCCCACGCCGGGTTCCCCGTGCGGGCGGGGTGGATCCGCACGGTGCGTGCGGCGCAGCGCCGCCTCAACGCCGGGGCTCTCGACGTCGGCGTGCCGACGCTCGTGCTGGCGTCGGGGCGGACCGGGTCGCACACGAAGGCGCACGACGAGCTGCTGACGACCGACTCGGTCCTGGCGGTCGAGCACATGCGCGCGGGTGCCGAGAAGATCGGCTCCGACGTGCGGTTCGTGCAGCTCGACGGCGGCGCCCACGACCTGGCGCTGTCGCCCTCACCGGTGCGCGAGCGGTACCTCGCGACGGTCACCGGCTGGCTCGCGGAGCGCTTACCGCCTCAGAACAGCAGCGCCGCCCGGTAGAACGGGTCGCCCCACGCGGCGATCTCGTCGAGCGCGCCGAGCGAGACGGGCAGGTCGGCGGCGTCGAGCCACGACTCGCCGAGGCGCTCGTCCGCCCACGGGTCGTGCACGACGGCGTACGTGCCGCGGACGGCGTGCAGCGTCACCCAGTGCGGGTCGGGCTCCGCGCGCAAGGGGTGCTGGTCGAGGAGCACCATGGCGGCCCCGCCCTCGGCGACGTGCACCACGACCTCGCTGATGTCGAACGGGCGCGCCTCCACCGTGAGCCCGAGCGCGACGGCACGGTCGCGGAGCCCGTCGCGGGGGTGCGGTGAGTCGGCCGCCACGAGCATGCGCGGTCGCGCGCCGCGCTCTGCCGCCACGACGGCGAGGCCGAGCACGTCGTCGCCGGCGGTGGCTACGGCGTGACCCGCGGTCGGCGCCGCGGTGACGCCGCTCGTCGCGAGCGCCGTCGCCAGCGCCGCGGCACCCGACGTCACGTCCGCCGCCTGGCGCCGGTAGGGCGAGACTCGGGGTGCCGGCTCGTCGCCGTACCAGCGGGACAGGCCGCGCGGCGCGTCGTCGGCGTCGTCGGGACCGGCCGTGGGCTCGAACCCGGCGGCGAGCGCCGCCTCGACGAGCGCGTGCGCGTCCGCGACGGAGCGCTCGTCCACCTCGACCTTGACGACGACGGCGCCCCCGGCGCGGGCGTGCGCGACGACGACGGCGAACAGCTCGCCGGCGGCATCGGTGTCGGCGAGCCACCAGCCGGCGACCTTGTCGTACGCGGCGCTCGGGCGGTGGACCGTGAAGGCGACGCCGCGCAGGCGCGTGCCCGCGCGGAGCACGTGCAGCGTGCGGACCTGGACGCCGCCGGCACGGTCCCACCGGGCGGCGATCGGTGCGGGGACGCCCAGTCCGACCGCCTCGCGCCGCACGGACCCGCCGACGCGGCGGGACTCGGCGCGGGTCCCGGTGTCGCCCGGCGCCGACCCTGCCGTACGCCGCCCGGGGTCCGCGCCGACGCCGGATGCTGCGGGCGGCGTCGCGTGGGCGTGGTGGCGGCGTTCGGTGAGGGTCATGCGGGATCTCCGTGATCGGTCTGGCAGGTGAGGACTGTAGTCACCGTCGTCGGAACATTGGTACTACTAATGAGGGTGAATGTCTGGGACAACCGAGAGTCCTCGGCTGGCAGCCACGTCCGATTTCCGCTAGCAGCGGCCGTGCAGCGCGGGAGACGATGCCCGCATGGCTGACCTGTTCTCCGAGCGATACCGCGCCATCACCGCGCGTGACCGCCGGTTCGACGGCCAGTTCTTCACCGCCGTGCGCACCACCGGGATCTACTGCCGCCCCTCGTGCCCCGCGCGCACCCCGCGCCCCGAGAACGTCACGTTCTTCCTCACCTCCGCCGCCGCGCACGAGGCCGGGTACCGGGCGTGCAAGCGGTGCCTGCCCGAGGCGGCACCCGGCACGCCCGCATGGAACCTCCGCCGTGACCTCGCCGGACGCGCGATGCGCCTCCTCGCCGACGGCGTCGTCGACCGCGAAGGCGTGCCCGGGCTCGCCACCCGCCTCGGGTACACGCCCCGGCACGTGCACCGTCTTCTCGTCGCCGAGCTCGGCGCCGGGCCCCTCGCCCTCGCCCGCGCCCAGCGGGCGCAGACGGCCCGGGCGCTGCTCGTCGGCACGACGCTCCGCCTCGGTGACGTCGCGTTCGCGGCCGGGTTCGGCTCGATCCGCCAGTTCAACGACACCGTCCAGGAGGTCTTCGGCGTCGCACCGAGCGCGCTCCGGGCGACGGCGTCCGCAGCGGCCGAACCCCCCGGCGGACCGGGATCCGCGACCGACGCCGTCCGGCTCGACCTGCGCCTCCCCGTCCGCGAACCCTTCGACGCCCCCGGGGTCTTCGCCTTCCTCGCGGTCCGCGCGATCCCCGGCGTCGAGACGGCGTCCACCGACCCCGGCGGGACGCTGCGCTACGCGCGCACCCTGACGCTCCCCCACGGCCCGGCCGCCTTCGAGGTCACGGCCGCCCCGGTCCGCGGCCGGCCGGCCGGTTCCTGGGACGTCCGGGTCCGCGTCGAGCTGGCCTCGCTCGCGGACGTCGCCACCGTCGTCGCGCGCGTGCGCCGCCTGCTGGACCTCGACGCCGACCCGGTCGCCGTCGACACCGCGCTCGGCACGGACCCCGCGCTGGCGCCCCTCGTCGCCGCGACCCCTGGCATCCGGCTGCCGGGCGCCGTCGACCCGCACGAGCTCGTCGTCCGCGCGATCGTCGGCCAGCAGATCTCGGTCGCCGCCGCACGCACGCACCTCGGGACGCTCGCCACGCGGCTCGGCACGCCGTACGCGTCCTCGTTCCCCGGCCTCACGACGCACTTCCCGTCCGCCACCGCGATCGCCGACGGCGTCCCCGTCGCCCTCCCCGGCACCGCCGAGGCGTCCGACCCCGGCCGGCCGCTGCGGCTGCCCGCACGCGGTGTGGCCGCCGTCGTCCGGGCGGCCCGTGCCCTGACGGACGGCGACCTCGTCGTCGACGTCGGAGCCGACCCCGACGCCCTGCGCGCAGCGCTCCAGGCGCTGCCCGGCGTCGGGCCGTGGACCGCCTCCTACGTGGCGATGCGCGTGCTCGGCGACCCGGACGCGTGGCCCGAGGGCGACGTCGCCCTGGTCGCCGGGGCGACCGCCGCGGGGCTCGCCGTCGACCCGCGGGCCTCCCGCCGCCACCGCACGCTCGCAGCCCGCGCCGAGGCGTGGGCCCCCTGGCGCTCCTACGCCGCCATGCACCTGTGGCGCGCCCCCGCCGTCCTGTGACCGCCGCCCCACGAGAGGTCTGAGATGCCCACCGCCCGCACCGCCACGATCGCCACGCCCGACGGCCCGTTCACCGTCGTCGTCGGCGAGGACGCCCTGCTCGCCTCCGGCTGGACCGACGACGTCGCCTCGCTCGTCGCTCTCGTGCACCCCTCGCTGCGCCCGGACGGCGTCGAGCCCGGGGACAGCAGTCTTCTCGCGACCGCCCTCGCCGCCGTCGACGGCTACTACGCCGGCGACCTCGACGCCCCCACCGACGTCCCGATGCGCCAGCGCTCGGGCGCGTACCGCGAGCACGCCTGGGACGTGCTGCGCGGCGTCGGGGCGGGCGAGGTCGTCACCTACACGCAGTACGCGCAGCGGACGGGCCGGCCCGCGGCCGTGCGCGCCGCCGCGGGGGCGTGCGCCTTCAACGCGGCCGCGCTGTTCGTCCCGTGCCACCGCGTGCTGCGCACCGACGGCTCGCTGGGCGGGTTCCGGTACGGCCTCGCGGTCAAGGAGTCGCTGCTGGCCCGGGAGCGCGGCCTCCTGGTCGGGTGAGCCGCGGTCCTTACGTGCGGTCCGAGAGGTCGTCGACCTCGAGGTCCTCGTGCTGGACCTTGCCCGTGCGGAAGCCGGCACGGCCGACCATGTGCGCCGCGACGGGGCTGGTCAGGAGCTGGAAGAGCACGACGAGGGCGAGCAGCGTGACGGCCGTCCCGTCCCGCAGCCGCAGCGCGACGCCGACGAGCAGCAGGATCAGGCCCAGCACCTGCGGCTTCGTCACCGCGTGCATGCGCGCGAGCAGGTTGCCGAAGCGCAGCACGCCGACGCCGGCGGAGAACGTCAGGAACGCGCCGAGCAGCAGGAACACCGCGGCGAGGACGTCCGCGACCTGCGTCCAGAGCTCCGGTTCGGTCATGGCACGTCCTCCCCGTCGGTCGTCCATGTCGTCGCCACGGGCGGGCTGCCCCGGCGGCGGGCGCGGCGCTCGGCCTCGAGCGCGGCCTCGCGGGCGGCGTCCTCGGCGCGGATCTCCTCGCGCGTGCGGATGCGCTTCTCGCTCTCGGGCTCGACCGAGGCGAACCGTGCGATCGTCACCGAGCCGATGAAGCCGACCAGCGAGAGCACCACGAGGATCGGGATCGACTCGGTGCGCCGCGACCAGGCCGCCTCGACGGCGACGGCGCCGACGATCGTCGTCGTCAGCAGGTCGAACGCGACCGTCCGGTCGAGCATCGACGGCCCGCGCTCGAGCCGCACGAGCGCGAGGATCGCGGCGACGCCGATCATCGTCGTCGCCAGGACGACCACCCAGATCATGCGCGCTCCTCCGTGTCCTCGTGCTGGTCGGGGTCGGTCGGCGACCCGTCCGCGAGCCCGGCACGCACGAGGTCGGCGCGCGACGCGAACGCCCGCAGCACGCGCTCCTCCAGCTGCTGGGTCTGCTTGCGGACGCCGTCCGGGCCACCGGAGGCGTCCAGGTCGAGCACGTGCAGGTACAGGGTGGGGTACTTGGTGTCGACGTCGATGACGAGCGAGCCGGGCACGAGCGACGAGAGCTCGGCCGTCATCGTGAACAGCATGTCGGGCGCGGGCCGCACGGGCACCGCGACGACGCCGCCGCGCGGCTCGCGCCCGGGCCGCAGGGCGGTCCACGCGACCTGGAACGACGCGGTCACCAGATCGGTGACGAACCGTGCCGTCAGCGCGACGACCGCCCACGGACGGAACGCGAGCCGCACGCCGACCGACGGCAGCGGCAGGACGACGACCACCACCACGCCCAGCAGCAGGCCCGCCACGAACGTGCCCCAGGCGAACGTGCCCCACAGGAGCATCCACATCAGCCCGAGCAGCACGACCGTGGGCCACTGCGCGACCACCAGCCGCAGTCCCCGCCGCGGCACTGCCTCGATCACGGTTCCACCTCCGCTGCCTGGTCGGGCGAGCGGTTGCCGCCGCTGTCGCGGACCGCCTCCTGGTACGTATGCCCGTCGGTGAGCGTCGCTGCGGCGCGCTGCGCGTACCCGTACAGCGGCCCGGCGAACACGGTCAGCGCGAGCCCGACGGCGACGAGCGCCGCGGTCGGCAGCACCATGCCGGCGGGGACGCGCGACCCGGACCGTTCGACCTCGGGCGGCGCCTCCTGCCAGAACGCCTTGTTCCACGCCTTGACGAGCGCGTACAGGGTCAGCAGCGAGGTCAGCACCGACCCGACCACGAGCACCCACGCGAGCCCGGACCCGTTGCGCACGCCCGCCTCGAGCAGGCCCACCTTGCCGAGGAACCCGCTCAGCGGCGGGATGCCCGCCAGGTTCATCGCCGGGACGAAGAACAGGATCGCGAGCCCGGGGGCGACGCGCGCGAGCCCGCCGAGCCGGTCGAGCGACGTCGTCCCGCCCCGGCGCTCGACGAGCCCGACGACGAGGAACAGCGCCGTCTGCACCGTGATGTGGTGCACGACGTAGAAGATCGCCGCCGCCGTCCCCGCCGACCCGGCGAGCGCGACGCCGAAGATCATGTAGCCGATGTGGCTGACCAGGGTGAACGAGAGCAGACGTTTGATGTCGTCCTGCGCGACGGCGCCCAGGATGCCGACCAGCATGGTCAGCAGCGCGAGCACCATGAGGACCTGGTCGACCCGGGTGTTGCCCGCCCCGCCGGACGGGAACAGCAGCGTCTGCGTCCGGATGACCGCGTACACGCCCACCTTGGTGAGCAAGCCCGCGAACACCGCGGTCACGGGTGCGGGCGCCGTCGGATAGGAGTCCGGCAGCCATGCCGACAGGGGGAAGATCGCCGCCTTGATCCCGAACCCGAGCAGCAGCAGGAGCTGGATGCCCAGCCGGACGCCCGGGTCGACGTCGGGGAGGCGCTCGGCGAGCTGCGCGAGGTTCACGGTGCCGGTCGCGGAGTACGCGAGACCGACGGCCGTGAGGAACACGATCGAGCTGACGAGCGCGACGACGACGTACACCGACCCGGCCCGGATGCGGTCGCCCGTCCCGCCGAGCGTGAGCAGCACGTACGAGGCGGCCAGCAGGATCTCGAACCCGACGTACAGGTTGAACAGGTCGCCCGCGAGGAACGCGTTGGCCACGCCCGCGGCCAGCACCAGGAACGTCGGGTGGAAGATCGCGACCGGGAGCACGTCCCGCCGCTCGGCGAGGTCCGCGTCGCCCTCCACGGTCGTCGCGCGGTCGCCGTCGCCGACGACCTCGACGTCGTCGGACCCGTCCGCGACGCCCTGCGCCATCGAGTACAGCAGGACGCACAGCAGCACGATGCCGCTGATCAGCAGCATCAGTGCGGACAGCCGGTCGGCGACGAGGTCGATGCCGATGGGCACCGCCCAGTCGCCGATGACGGTGACGACCGGTCCGTCGTCGGCGACCGCGACCAGCACCGCGGCGGTCGCGACCACGACGACGAGCGCGCCGACGGCGATGACACGCTGCGCGCGCGTGTGGCGGTGCAGGGCGCGGGTGAGGCCGGCCGCGATGAGCGGGGCCA
>CBINDH010000131.1:0-7320 GCA_966249365.1 uncultured Xylanimonas sp.
GGACGAAGAGCCAGATCATCCACGCGGCGAAGCCCGTCAGCTTCGGGGCGTGGGTGACCTCCGCGACGGCGGCGCTGCGTCCGATCGTCGCGAGGCTGCCCTTGTCGCGGTAGCGGAACGGCTTGCCGGCGGGGCGGCCGGCGAGGCGTGCGGCGATCTGACGTCCCACGTAGCGGCCGCCCTGGATGGCGGGCTGCGCGGTCTGTGGCAGCGGGTCGGGGGTCAGGGCGACGTCCCCGACGGCGAACACGTCGTCGAACCCGTCGACCCGGAGGTCGGGGCCGACGACGATGCGGCCGCCCCGCCCCTGCGGCAGGCCCCACGAGCTCACGACGTCGGGCGCCTTGATGCCGGCGGCCCAGATGACGAGGTCGGCGTGGACCTCCTCGCCGCCCGCGACGACGACGGAGTCCTCGCGCACCTCCGCGACGGCGGTGGAGAGCCGCAGGTCGACGCCGCGGCGCGCGAGCTGCCGCTCCGTGTAGCGGGACAGCCGCGGGTCGAACGGCAGCAGCAGGCGGTCGGCCATCTCGATCAGGGTGATCTGGACGGACGCCGGGTCGAGCTCCGGGTAGACCTTGCCGAGGACCTGGTTGCGCATCTCGGCGAGCGCGCCCGCCATCTCGACGCCGGTGGCACCGCCGCCGACGACGGCGATGCGCAGGTCCCCGTCGTGCCCGTGGGCCGCGGCGCGCTCGAGGACGGCGAACATCCGGTCGCGCACGGCGAGGGCCTCGCCGCGCGTGTAGAGCGGGTACGCGTACTCCTCCGCGCCGGGGATCCCGAACCAGCTCGTGGTGACGCCGGACGCGATCACGAGGTAGTCGTACGGCAGGGTCTCGCCGCCGTCGAGCGTGACGGTGTGGTCCCGGGGCGAGACGCCGACGACGTCGCCCTTGCGGAACCGTGCGCCCGCCTGCCGCGCCGACAGGGAGCGCAGGAAGTACGTGATGTCGCCGGGGTTCAGACCGGCGGTGGCCACCTGGTAGAGCAGCGGCTGGAAGGTGTTGTAGGCGTGGCGGTCCACCAGCGTGACCTCGACGGGCGCCGTGCGCAGGGCGCGCACCGCCTCGAGCCCGCCGAAGCCACCGCCGATGACCACGACGCCGGGCCGGCGTGCGGTGTCGTCCACGTGCGAGGTGCTCATGTCATCGCCTTACGACGTAGGGATGTTTGTGCATTCCTTCACAAGGCCACAACCCGCTCGCCGCGGGGTTCATTCCGGCTCGCGCAAGGCAAACCTCACCGCCGCCTCCGCATGGATCCGCATCGAGTCCAGGAGCGGCACCGGCGACTGCGCCGCGCCCACGAGCAGCTCGATCTCGGTGCAGCCGAGGATCACCGCCTGGGCGCCCTCGGCGACGAGCGCGGCGATGATCTGGGCGAACGCCGCCCGCGACCCCTCGTCGATCACGCCCTGAGTGAGCTCGTCGAAGATGACCCGGTCCACGAGCTCACGGCCCGCGGCGTCCGGGACGACGACGTCGAGCCCCGCGGACCGCAGGCGGCCGACGTAGAAGTCCTCCTCCATGACCCAGCGCGCACCGATCAGCCCGACCGTCGAGATGCCCCCGGCCCGTGCCCGCTCGGCGATCGCGTCCGCGATGTGCAGGAGCGGCACGTCGACCGCCTCGACGATGGCGTCGGCGTTCTTGTGCATGAGGTTCGAGCAGATCAGCACCACGTCGGCGCCACCCGCCGCGCACCGGCGCCCCGCCTCCGCCAGCAGCCGATCGGTGGCGTGCCACTCCTCGCGCTCCTGGTGGCCGCGCACCTCGGCGAAGTCGAGGGACTGCAGTGCGATCCTCGCGGACGAGTGCCCGCCGAGTCGCCGCTGCACCTCCTCGTTGATCACGCGGTAGTACTCCAGCGTCGAGTACCAGCTCAGTCCGCCCACGAGGCCGATCGTCTTCATGCCTCGATCGTCGCTCCGCGCGGGCGTCAGGAGAATCCCCGTTGTGGGTGGGTCACCCCCAAGCCACACTTATGGCCGTGGACCCTCGGCGGCTCATGATCTTCCGCTCGGTGGCGCGCGCCGGCTCGATCAGCGCTGCCGCGCGCGAGCTCGGCTGGACGCAGCCGGCGGTCAGCCAGCACCTCGCCGCGCTCGAGCGCGAAGCGGGCACGCCGCTCCTGCTGCGCGGCCCGCGGGGGGTGACCCTGACCGAGGCCGGCGGCCTGCTCCTGTCCCGCGCCGACGCCGTCGCGGGCCAGATCCGCATGGCCGACGAGGAGGTCGCCGCGGTGGCCCAGCTCCGGCGTGGGAGCGTCCGGCTCGCCGCGTTCCCGTCCGCGCTCGCGACGCTCGTGCCCCGCGCCGTGGCGACGCTGCAGCGGAGGCACCCCGACGTCGACGTGACGCTCGTCGAGGCGGAGCCACCCGAGGCGCTGGAACTCCTCGAGAGCGGCACCGTCGACCTGGCGCTGCTCTTCGACTACGCCCCGGCGGCCGAGCTCGGCGCAGGGCTGCACAGCCGGCCCGTCGGCGTCGAGCCCGTGCACCTGATCGTGCCCGCGGGCGGCCGCCACGCGACCGGTCCGCTGGCTGTCGCCGACCTGGCCGGCGAACCCTGGATCGTGGGCTGCGCCCTGTGCCGGGCACACCTGCGCGAGGTGTGCGGCGAGGCGGGGTTCGTGCCGATCGAACGGCACTCGACCGACGACTACGTCGTCCAGCAGAACCTGGTCGCCGCCGGCCTGGGCGTGACCCTGCTGCCCGCGGCCGCGCTCGCCGCGTTCCAGCACCCGCAGGTCGTCGTGCGCAGCGACCCCACCTTCGGCCGGCGAAGGGTCCGCATCGGCTTCCGCGACGGTGCCGACCGCGTCCCCGCGAGCGCCGCCCTGATCCGCGAGCTCGTCGCCGCGCACGGGACGGGTGCCGCCGCCACCGACCACGGGAGCGCCCGGTGACCGGGGCGGCCGAGGTCGTCGTCGTCGGCTCGGTCAACGCCGACCTGGTCGCCCGCGTCGAGGCACACCCGGCTCCCGGTGAGACCGTGCTGGGAGGCTCGCTGCTCGTGCTGGCCGGGGGCAAGGGCGCCAACCAGGCGGTCGCCGCCGCCCTGCTCGGCGCGAGGGTCGCGCTGGTCGGAGCGGTGGGCGACGACGCGTTCGCCGCCCCCGCGACGGCGTCGCTGCGGTCCGCGGGCGTCGACCTCACGGCGCTCGACGTCGTCGGCGGCCCCACGGGGATCGCGATGATCACCGTCGCGGCCGACGGCGAGAACTCGATCGTGGTGCTGCCCGGAGCCAACGGCTCGGTCGGGGCGGACGCCGTCGCGGCGCACGCCGACGTCGTCGGCGCGGCACGGGTGGTCGTGCTGCAGGGCGAGATCCCGCGCGCGGGGACCGAGGCCGCGGCGCGGGCGGCGCGCGGGCGGGTGGTGCTCAACCTCGCCCCGGTGCTGGCGCTGGACCCGGACGTGGTGCGCCTCGCCGACCCGCTGGTGGTCAACGAGCACGAGGCGCGCGGGGCGCTGGCGGTCCTCCGCGGGACCGACCCGGCGTCACCCGACGGCGCGGCGGCCGGCGACCACGCCCAGGTCGCGCGTGCGCTCGTCGCCGCGGGGGTGCGGTCCGTCGTCGTGACGCTCGGCGCGGCGGGCGCGCTCGTCGCCGTCCCGGGCGAGGAGGTCGTCGCCGTGCCGGCCCCAGAGGTCCGCGCCGTCGACACGACGGGGGCAGGAGACGCGTTCGTGGGCGCGCTCGCGCACGGCCTCGCGGCGGGCGACGGGCTCGTGGCGGCGGCGCGGCTCGCGGTGCGCGTCGGCGCCTTCGCCGTCACCCGGCCGGGCGCGCAGGCGTCCTACCCGAGCCCGCGCGACCGTCTCCCGGGGCCGCGGTGAACCATCGGGCCGCCGGGGTCGTCGTCCTTGGGGGTGCATCGCGCACCCCAGGGGCACGATCAAGGAGGATCCGATGACCAGCACCACGAGGAAGTTGCGTCGCGCCGCGCTCGGCGCGCTCGCCGCGGGCCTGCTCGGGGCGGGCGGCCTCGTCGCGGCGGCGCCCGCGTCGGGGATCGGCAACGGCATCCCGCTGAGCGGCGGCCAGGAGACGACCGGGGCGCACACGGGCGCGAACGGCCGGTTCTGGTACGAGATCGACGGCGACGAGATCTGCTACACGCTGTCGGTCAAGGGCCTGTCCGTGCCGGCGACCGCAGCTCACATCCACCTCGCGCCGCGCAACGTGGCGGGGGGCATCGTCGTGCCGCTCACGGTCGGCGCCGGCACCACGTTCAGCGTCTCGGCCTGCACGACGGCGTCGGCCGACCTGCTGGCGGACATCATGGCCAACCCCCGCGCCTACTACGTCAACGTGCACACGCCGACGTGGCCGGGCGGCGAGGTCCGCGGACAGCTGCTGCCCTGAGCGGACACCACGGGCGCGGGGCGTCGGACGGCGCTCCGCGCCCGAGACGTGGGCGCGCACCGGTCGCCGTGTGACCCGGGCCACGGCCGACCCGCCCGTAGATGAAGATTCAATGAAGACTCTGCGCCGACCGTTACCGCTTCGTAATTGGCTCCCCCGATGTCGGTTAGCGTGGGGACCCTCGCGCCGGGACTCGCCGCGAGCACCCCGGCGGGCGCCGAGCCCTGTCACCGCCACGGGTGAGCCAGACGCTCGTACGTGACAGGGACGGGGGAACCACTTCCGGGCAGCACCGCTGCCCCGGGCGCAGGGCGCCCTGGGGGTGAAGCCGCCGACGTGCGGCCGGGTCAATCTCCGACCCGAACCCGACAGCTCACCTCGCAGGCGCGGAGGAGATGACGTGACCCCTCGCGCCGCCGCGCGCTTCCGCGCGCGCCGACACGCCCCGAACACCCCCGACGACGCCCCCCGAGGGCGTCACCGCGGCCCCCAGACGAGGTGGGCCCGAACCCGCTCCATCCCCGTCATGTTTGCCATGCTCGCGGCCGTCGTGCCCGCCATGGGCGCCGCATCCGGAGCCGACGGCGGCACGCCGGCAACCACGGACGCACCCCGAGGTGCCACCGCGCTGACCGTCACCGACCCCGGCCCGCAGGCGCAGGCGCTTCTCGACGCGCGCGCCGCGGGCGCGTCGTCCCGCTCGCAGGAGCGCGTCGCGGTGATCGCCACGACGCCCGACGCCGAGGTGGCCCCGCTGACGGCCGTCCCCGCGCCCCCGCCCGACCCGTACCCGCCCTACCCCGGCTGCGACGGCGTCGTCTCGCAGGCGGGAACGAACGGCAGGGTTCCCGACTCCGAACTGTGCACCCTGTGGATGGGGTCGTTCCGTGCCCGGGCCGACGCGGCCGTCCGGCTCCAGGCCCTCAACGTCGCCTACCAGAAGGCGTTCGGCGAGCCCCTGTGTCTCGTGAGCGGCTACCGCACCTACGGGGACCAGGTCGCCGTCAAGAGGCACCGGGGACGCTTCGCCGCCACGCCCGGCACGAGCAACCACGGCTGGGGCCTCGCCGTCGACTTCTGCGGGAGCGCCTACGCCGGCGACCGCTGGGACTGGCTCAAGGCACACGGCCCCGACTTCGGCTTCGACAACCCGCCGTGGGCGCGCCGAGGCGGCGACGGACCGTACGAGCCGTGGCACTGGGAGTACACCGAGGCGGTCGCGGCGATCGAGTAGCGCCTCGAGGCTGGGCGTTCGCCCGCCGTCACATGCCCGTGTCGCGGACGGACCCTCCGGGGAGCGGCGTGCCGTCGGCGAAGGCCACCACGCAGGTGATCCCCCTGTCGTAGACCTTCCAGGCGGCCGCGTCCGGGTAGTAGTAGTAGACCTCGAGGGACGAGTCCTCGTACTCCGCGCCCACGTAGGCGAGGAACGCGGTGCCCTGGCAGAAGTCGTCGGCCTGGTCGAAGACGGCGTCCTCGCCCGGGTAGCCGGAGCCGTTCAGGTTGACGGCGCTCTGCGCCGCGTACACCTCGGCGTCGTGCGGCACGGCGCAGTCGACGTTCGCGGACAGCCCGTCGTCGCCGTCGGGCCAGTCGATGCACATCCCGATGTCGAGGTACACCCAGTCACCCTCCGGGTCGCCGACCTCCTCCGCCGCGGCGACCGGAGCCTCGGCGCGGCCGTCGTCGGACAGCACCGAGAACGCGAGGAAGGTGCCGACGGCCGTCCACCCGATCGCGCTGACGACGCCGAGCACGATGCCCGCGATCGCGAACCCGGTCCCGCGCTGACGCGTCCGGCTGACCCGGACCAGGCCGACGATGCCGAGGACCAGGGGAACGACCCCCAGCGACAGGATGCCGGTGACGAGAGCCGCGGCGGAGATGCCGTCCGTGCCGGGCGCCGCGGGCGCGGGGAGAACGGGGGCCGACCGGACGGGCGCGGGCGCCGGCGGGGAGCCGGTGCCGGACGGCGGCGCCCACTGCGACCCGGAGGGCGTCGCCCACCCCGGTCCGGCAGGAGCCGCGCTCCCCTCGGGCGGCGCCAGGGCGGTGTACGGGTCCGGAGGCGGGGTGACGGACATGCGAATCCTTCGTCGGCGCTGCAGTCGCGCCGCAGATCATCGCAGAAGCGACCCTGCCCGGGAAGGGCCTCGGGTCCCTCGGGGTGGGTGGGCCCGGCCGGTCTCGAACCGACGACACCTGCGGTGTAAACGCAGTGCTCTACCAACTGAGCTACAGGCCCCAGGCCGCGCACGCGGTGTCGCGCGACCCGGAAAGGATAGTGGAGTCAGATCTCCGCGAGAGCCGACCGGTACGCCTCGAGATCACGCCGCTGGCCGCGAGGGTTCACCACCGACCAGCGCACGACGCCGTCGGCGTCGATGAGGAACGTGCCGCGCAGGGCGTTCCCGTCCTTCTCGTCGAGCACCCCGTAGGCGCGGGCGACCTCGCCGTGCGGCCAGAAGTCCGAGAGCAGGTCGAACGAGTAGCCCTCCTGCTGCTGCCACGCCTTGAGCGCGAACACCGGGTCCGTCGAGACGGCGAGCAGCCGGACGCCGGCCGTCTCGAACTCCTCGATGTTGTCGCGCAGCTCGCACAGCTCGCCCGTGCAGATGCCCGAGAACGCGAACGGGAAGAACACCAGCAGGACGGGCCCGTCCGCCAGGGCGTCGGCCAGGTGCACGGGAGTGCCGTGCGTGTCCTGCAGCGTGAAGTCGGGAGCCGGGTCGCCCGCCTGCACCGACACCATCAGCGCCCGCGCCCACGGTTCGCGAGGCGGGTCGCCGACCAGTCCTCGGCGACGGCGAACGTCGTCATCGCGTGCAGGCCGGCGGTCGTCGCGGCCTCCTGGATCTCGTCGTGGCCGACGTGGCCGCTGCGGCCCGCCTTGGGCGTGAACACCCACACGGCACCGCCGTCGTCGAGCACCGTGAGGGCGTCGAC
>CBINDH010000132.1:0-7287 GCA_966249365.1 uncultured Xylanimonas sp.
TCGGGGTCGGCTTGGGCGCGGGCGGGGCCTCGACCGTGACCTGCACCGGGGCGGAGGCCGCGTCAGGGATGCCGGCCATGACGACCTGGGCGGTGAAGGTGCCCGGGGCGACGGGGTCCTGACCGTCGGTGCAGGAGCCGTCGACCGACGGGCGGCCGTTCCAGCGCATCGTGTCGCGGCGGGCGTCGCCCGGGCCCAGGAGAAGGTCGACCGACGCGGTGCTGCAGTGCGCGCTCGACCAGACGACGGCGCCGTCGGCGTTCGAGATCACGAGCTGGCGTGACGCGTCGCCGGTGCTGACCAGGCACGGACGGCGGCCGGAGTTCAGCACCGAGACGTCGAACTTGACGGAGGTGCCGGTCCGGACCGTCGTGGCGTTCGGGACGGCCGTCAGGGTGAGGCTCGCGGCCGGGCACGCCCCGCTGGGGCCGCTGAGGTCGGCCGGCTGGGGCGGTGCGACCTTGTCGGCCGCCAGCCCTGGCGTGTTGTCGGGCCAGGCGTCGCGCACCCACGCGACACCGCGACCGAGGCCGTACCCGGTCAGCGTGCCCAGGGCGACGAGCAGCGCGACCACAACCGCCGGGACGACGGGAAGCTTGCGACGGGGCGCGGCAGGACGGCGGGACGCCGGACGGCCGCCGGACTTCGCGCGCGAACCCGACGTGGTGCGGGAGCCCGTGCCGGGAGCCATCAGCCGGGTCGCCGTGACGACGCGCGTGGCGCTCGCCTGAGACCGCTTGCGCGGGGTGGGCGCCGAACCGGCCTTCCGGGCGGTCGGCTTGGCGGCGGACCGCCCCGAGCCCGAGGTCGCGCGTCCCTGCGACCCCTGGGTCGCGCGACCTGAGCCGCGCTGGCCGGCACCGCGCTGGCCGGCGCCGCTGCCGGTGGCCCGGGACGATCCGTTGGCCGACCGGGGCGAGCCGGAACCCGACCGGGCGGAGCCGGTGGGCGACTTGGCCGAACCCGACGTCGGGCGCTGGCCCGTCGTGCCGCCGGAGCGCCTGCTCGACGTCCCACGTTGGTCGCGGTCGCTCGTGGACCCCTTGCCAGGCGAACGCTGACCCGAGGCCGAGCCGGAGCCTGCTCGCGTCGAGCCCGAACCCCGCGGGGTCGCCGCGCCCGAGCGCTGGCCGGTTCCGCGCGCGCCGGAGCCACGGGCAGCGCGCTCACGGTCGGCGGGTGCCACGGAACCTCCCGTCGGATCAGGGGACCCGCACAAAATACGACCCGCACGCGGTCGCGCCACGGAGCCGCGCCGCCAGGTCCAAGGGGTGACGTCGTCTGCCCCGTGCGCGGCGCCCGACGTCCCGGCACGGGTGGGCTTCCCGGCTACGGTGTGCCGGTGCCCGCGTCGCCTGAGCTCGTCGCCGGCGTCGTCGCCTGGTTCGACGGCGCCCGGCGCGACCTGCCCTGGCGCGCCGCCGACCGGACCCCGTGGGGCGTGCTGGTCAGCGAGGTGATGCTCCAGCAGACGCCCGTGGTGCGCGTCGAGCCCGCGTGGCGGGCGTGGATGCAACGGTGGCCCGCGCCGTCGGACCTTGCCGCCGCGAGCACGGCCGACGTGCTGCGCGCGTGGGACCGGCTCGGCTACCCGCGCCGCGCGCTGCGCCTGCAGGAGTGCGCCCGCGCGGTGGTCGAGCGGCACGGCGGCGAGGTGCCCGACGACGCGGCCGCGCTGCGGGCTCTGCCCGGCGTCGGGGAGTACACCGCCGCGGCGGTGCGGGCCTTCGCGTTCGGGCGGCGCTCCGTCGTCGTCGACACCAACGTGCGGCGAGTCCTCGCGCGGGCGGTCGGCGGAGTCGCGCTGCCCGCGCCGCACCCGACGGCGGCCGAACGTGCGACGGCCACCGCCGTCGTGCCGGACGACGACGCCGGGGCGGCGGCGTGGGCGGCCGCGTCGATGGAGCTGGGGGCGCTCGTGTGCACGGCGCGTGCGCCCCGCTGCGCGGGGTGCCCGGTGCGTGACCTGTGCGCCTGGCGGGCCGCGGGCTACCCCGCGGACGAGCACCAGGAACGCCGTCGCACGCAGGCCTGGCACGGCACGGACCGGCAGTGCCGCGGCCGGATCATGGCCGCGCTGCGCCGGGCCGACGACCCTCTCCCCCGCACCGCGTTCGACGCGGACGAGCAGGTCGCGCGCTGCCTCGCGAGCCTCGTCGAGGACGGGCTCGTCGCACTCACCACAGCGGGTTACGCGCTCCCGGTCTGACGGACGGCGGTCGTCAGTCCTGAGGGCGCCACATCGCGGAGGCCTGCAGAGCGGCGACCGCCACCAGGACGGCAACGACGCCCACGACGGTCAGCACGCTGCCGACCACCCCGGGCGGGGCGGCCAGCGCCGCCCCCTCTGTCATCTCGGCCATCGCCGTGAGCATCGTGATCACACCTCTCGCACCATCGCCAAGGTCGCCGGACGTCGGCGTCCTGGCTCCAGGGTGCCCGAGACGCCGTGCGACGTCGGGCGCCTGGCTCGAAACGAGCGGTGGCACGGCGCCCGCGTGCGGAGGCGCGGAGCCGAACCGGGTCAGAGCGTCAGCAGCATGCGCGTGTTGCCCAGGGTGTTCGGCTTGACGCGGGCCAGGTCGAGGAACTCGGCGACGCCGTCGTCGTGCGAGCGCAGCAGCTCGGCGTACACCTCGGACGTGACGGGAGTGCCCTCGATCACCTCGAAGCCCTGGCGGGTGAAGAAGTCGACCTCGAAGGTCAGGCAGAACACGCGCGCCAGGCCGAACTCGCGCGCCCGGTCCACCAGCGTGGAGAGCAGCCGGCGCCCCACGCCCTTGCCCAGGTGCTCCGGAGCCACCGCGAGCGTGCGCACCTCGGCGAGGTCGTCCCACATGACGTGCAGGGCGCCGCAGCCCACGACCTCACCGTCGATCTCGGCGACGACGAACTCCTGCACCGACTCGAAGTACCCGACGAGCTCCTTGGCGAGCAGGATGCGCCGCTGCGCGTACGGCTCCACGAGAGCCCGGACCGTCCGGACGTCGGCGGGCAGCGCAGGACGGATCGTCAGATTCACTGCGTCAGGGTACGGCGCGTCGCAACGATCCGGTTGCGAAGGTGCCCCTGGGGTGTGACGTTAGCGACAATCGCTCGCGCCGAAGGGAGCCGTCAATGGCCACGAACCGTCTCACCGCGGAGTCACGCGAGATGGCTCTCCAGGCGCTCGAGGCGTCGAACTCCACGGCGGGAGAGCTGGACGTGCTCGTCATCGGCGGCGGCGTCACGGGCGCCGGCATCGCGCTCGACGCCGTCACCCGAGGCCTGTCGACGGGCATCGTCGAGGCGCAGGACTGGGCCTCCGGCACGTCGAGCCGCAGCTCGAAGCTCGTGCACGGCGGTCTGCGCTACCTCCAGATGCTGGACTTCCACCTGGTGCACGAGGCGCTGACCGAGCGCGACCTGCTGATCAACCACCTCGCCCCGCACCTGGTGCGGCCCGTCCCGTTCCTCTACCCCCTCGAGCACCGGATCTGGGAGCGCGCGTACGTCGGCACGGGCATCGCCCTGTACGACACGCTCGCGGGCCTCGCGCCCGGCAAGCGCGCCATGCCGATCCACCGGCACCTGACCCGCAGCCAGATGGCGCGCAAGTTTCCCGACCTGGCGCACGACGCCGCCATCGGCGCCGTCCAGTACTGGGACGCGTCCGTCGACGACGCCCGCCTCGTCACCACGCTCATCCGGACCGCCGCCGGGTACGGCGCGCACGCCGCGTCCCGCACGCAGGTCGTCAACCTCACGCAGACGGCGACGGGCGCGGTCAACGGCGCCGTCGTCGTCGACCTCGAGACCGGCCGGCGCATCACCGTCCGGGCTCGGGCCGTCATCAACGCCACCGGCGTGTGGACCGAGCAGACCGAGGCGCTCGCCGGCTCCGAGGGCGGCCTGCGCGTGCTCGCCTCGAAGGGCATCCACATCGTGGTGCCGCGCGAGCGCATCCGCGGCAAGGTCGGCCTGATCCTGCAGACCGAGAAGTCGGTGCTGTTCATCATCCCGTGGTCGCGGTACTGGGTCATCGGCACGACCGACACCCCGTGGACCGAGGACCTGCGCGACCCCGTCGCGTCCGCCGCCGACATCGACTACGTCATCGAGCACGCCAACGCCGTCCTCGCCCACCCGCTCACGCGCGACGACGTCATCGGCACGTACGCGGGCCTGCGCCCGCTGCTGCAGCCCGGCACCAAGGAGGGCACGTCGTCGGCGAAGGTGAGCCGCGAGCACACCGTCGCCAGCCCGACGCCGGGCCTGTCCGTCATCGCGGGCGGCAAGCTGACCACGTACCGGGTCATGGCGAAGGACGCCGTGGACCACGCCATCGGACAGCGCGCCGCGGGCCTGCCGTCGATCACGCGCAACATCCCGCTCGTCGGCGCCGTCGGCCTCCAGGCCGTGGCACGTCAGGCCCGGAGCTGGGCCAAGCGGTACGGGTGGACGCCCCCGATGGTCGACCACCTGCTGCACCGCTACGGCTCCGACCTGACCGAGCTCGTCGAGCTGTGCGAGGCCGACCCGTCGCTCGCGCGCCCGCTCGAGCACGCCCCCGCGTACCTGCGCGCGGAGATCCATTTCGCGGTCACCCACGAGGGTGCCCTGCACCTCGAGGACGTGCTGCTGCACCGCACGCGCCTCGTCTACGAGGTCCCGGACGCCGGCGTCGCCGCGCTGCCCGAGATCGTCGGCATCGTCGCACCCCTGCGGGGTTGGGACGACGCCACCCAGGAGGCCGAGTCCGCCGCGTACCGCGAGCGCATCGCCTCCTACAACACCGCGGCCACGCTGCCCGACGACGCCAGCGCCCAAGCAGCCCGCCTCACCGCGGGAGACGTCGCCGGGATGGTGCCGCTGGAATCTGACTGAAAGGAACGACGATGCTCCTGGACGCATTCTGGTCGGAGGTCATCGGCACGGCGACACTGATTCTGCTGGGTGCCGGCGTGGTCGCGAACGTGATCCTCCCCAAGAACAAAGGCTTCGGCCCTGACTGGCTTCTCATCAACTTCGGGTGGGGTCTCGCGGTCTTCGCGGGCGTCTACGCCGCGTTCAAGTCCGGCGCGCACCTCAACCCGGCCGTGACCGTCGGCCTGTGGGTCGCCGACCTGCCGTTCTACGCCAACGACAGCGGGCAGATCGACCCGAACTTCAGCAACGCGATGGTGTACTTCGCCGGCGAGCTCCTCGGCGCGTTCATCGGCGCGATCCTGGCGTTCCTGGCCTACAAGAAGCACTTCGACGAGGACGCGGAGCCGGCGACGAAGCTGGCGGTGTTCTCGACGGGTCCGCAGATCCGGTCCTACGGCTGGAACCTGGTCACAGAGATCCTGGGCACCTTCGTGCTCGTCTTCTTCGTCGTGGTCAGCGGCACGACGCCCTCGGGCCTGGGCCCGCTCGCCGTGGCTCTCATCGTGGTCGGCATCGGCGCCTCCCTCGGTGGCCCCACGGGGTACGCCATCAACCCCGCACGTGACCTCGGTCCGCGCATCGCCCACTTCCTCCTGCCGATCAAGGGCAAGGGCTCGTCCGACTGGGGCTACTCGTGGGTCCCCGTCGCCGGGCCGATCATCGGCGCGATCATCGCGGGCCTGCTCGGCGCAGCCCTGACCTGACAGCCTGACGTGCATCACGACGACGTGAAGGAGTCGCAACCCCATGCCTGACTACGTACTCGCCATCGACCAGGGCACCACGAGCTCTCGCGCGATGATCTTCGACCACTCGGGGAAGGTCGTCTCGACCGGCCAGCTCGAGCACGACCAGATCTTCCCGAAGCCGGGCTGGGTCGAGCACAACCCCGAACAGATCTGGAACAACGTGCGCGAGGCCGTGGGGCTGGCCCTGACCCGCGCGAACCTCACCCACACCAACATCGCCGCCGTCGGCATCACCAACCAGCGCGAGACGGCTGTCGTGTGGGACAAGACCACCGGCAAGCCGGTCTACAACGCGATCGTCTGGCAGGACACGCGCACCCAGCAGATCGTCGACGAGCTCGGCGGCGACGCCGGGGCCGACAAGTACAAGTCGATCGTCGGCCTGCCGCTCGCGACCTACTTCTCGGGCCCGAAGATCAAGTGGATCCTCGACAACGTCGAGGGCGCGCGCGAGGCCGCCGAGCGCGGCGACCTCCTCTTCGGCAACACCGACTCGTGGGTGCTGTGGAACATGACGGGCGGCGTCGACGGCGGCGTGCACTCCACCGACGTCACCAACGCGTCGCGCACCATGCTCATGGACCTCGACACGCTCTCGTGGCGTGAGGACATCTGCGCCGACATGGGCATCCCGATGTCGATGCTCCCCGAGATCCACTCGTCGTCCGAGGTCTACGGGCCCGGCCGTCAGGGTGGGATGCTCCCGGGCGTCCCGATCGCGGGCATCCTCGGCGACCAGCAGGCCGCCACGTTCGGCCAGGCGTGCTTCGAGGTCGGCACGGCGAAGAACACCTACGGCACCGGCAACTTCATGCTGCTCAACACGGGCACGGAGAAGGTCCCGTCGAAGAACGGCCTGCTGACGACGGTCTGCTACAAGATCGGCGACGCACCGCAGCGGTACGCGCTCGAAGGCTCGATCGCCGTCACCGGTTCGCTCGTGCAGTGGCTGCGCGACAACCTCGGCCTCTTCTCGGACGCGCCCGACGTCGAGTGGATGGCCCGCAAGGTCGAGAACAACGGCGGCGCGTACTTCGTGCCGGCGTTCTCCGGCCTGTTCGCGCCGTACTGGCGCCCCGACGCCCGCGGCGCTCTCGTGGGTCTGACCCGGTACGTCAACAAGAACCACATCGCCCGGGCCGCGCTCGAGGCGGTGGCGTTCCAGACGCGCGAGGTCATGGACGCCATGAAGGCCGACTCGGGCGTCGAGCTCACCGAGCTCAAGGTCGACGGCGGCATGGTGGCCAACGAGCTGCTCATGCAGTTCCAGGCCGACCAGCTCGGCGTCGACGTCGTCCGCCCGCAGGTGGCCGAGACGACGGCGCTCGGCGCGGCGTACGCGGCGGGCATCGCCACCGGGTTCTGGTCGGGCGAGTCCGACGTGACTGCAAACTGGGCCGAGGACCGGCGCTGGTCGCCGACCATGGACGAGGAGGAGCGGGAGCGGCTGTACCGGCTGTGGAAGAAGGCGGTGACGAAGACGCTCGACTGGGTCGACGAGGACGTGCACTAGCGGTCTCGTCCCTGAAGGTTGCCCTGATCCCGTCATGAAGTCGCGGGTACGGGTCACCGGATAGCGAAGGCCTCCGGTTGTGAAGTGGAGCTGTCGAGGAGCCGCTTCGCACGAACC
>CBINDH010000133.1:0-7257 GCA_966249365.1 uncultured Xylanimonas sp.
CGCCTGTTCAGCTCGATCTGCCCGCACGCGGGCTGCAAGGTCGCCCCGGCCGCCGGTGAGCTCGACTGCCCGTGCCACGGCTCGCGCTTCGCGCTCGCGGACGGCGCGGTCCTCGCCGGGCCGGCCCTGGCACCGCTCGCGCAGATCCCCGTCGAGATCCAGGACGGCGACGTCGTCCTGGCGTGAGGCGACCGGCTCAGGCTGTGAAATGCGGACCGACCCGTCCCGCCGCTTTCGTAGACTGACCGCGTGACCACCCCCACCGGGCTGCTGCCGCTGCGCCCTGAGCTGGCCGACGAGGAGCCGTACGGCGCCCCGCAGCTCGACGTGCCGGTGCTCCTGAACGTCAACGAGAACCCGTACGCGCCGTCCGACGCCGTCGTCGCCACCATCGCGGCCGACGTCGCCGAGGCGGCCCGCCACCTCAACCGCTACCCGGACCGCGACGCCCTGGGCCTGCGCGGCGACCTGGCCGCGTACCTCCTCACGGAGTCGGGCGTCGCCCTGCGTGCCGAGCAGATCTGGGCGGCCAACGGGTCCAACGAGGTCATGCTCCATCTGCTGCAGGCCTTCGGCGGGCCGGGCCGCACAGTCGTCTCGTTCGCGCCGACGTACTCGATGTACCCCGAGTACGCGCGCGACACGCACACCCGCTGGGTCGCCGGCCGCCGCAACGAGGACTTCACGATCGACCCCGAGCACGCCCGGGCCGTCATCGAGCGCGAGCAGCCCTCGGTTGTCCTGCTCACCAGCCCGAACAACCCCACCGGCACCGCCCTGCCGCTCGACGTCGTCGAGGCGGTGCTCGACGCCGCCGGGCGCGTCCGGGTCCCCGACGCGCCCGAGGGCGCCGCGGCCGTCGTCGTCGTCGACGAGGCGTACGCCGAGTTCCGCCACCGGGACACGCCGTCGGCGCTCGAGCTGCTCGACGCCCACCCGAACCTGGCGGTCTCGCGCACCATGTCGAAGGCGTTCGGGGCGGCGGGCATGCGGCTCGGCTACCTCGCGGCGAGCGAGCGGCTCGTCGACGCGCTGCGCGTCGTGCGGCTGCCGTACCACCTCTCAGCCATCACGCAGGCCGCTGCCCGGGCCGCGCTCAAGCACACCGACGAGCTCATGGCGCAGATCGGCTCGCTGCGGGCCGAGCGCGACGAGCTTGTCGTGTGGCTGCGCGCGCAGGGCCTCACCGTCGCCGACACCGACGCCAACTTCGTCCTGTTCGGCCTGTTCGAGGACCGTCACGCCGTCTGGCAGGGCCTGCTCGACCGTGGGGTCCTCATCCGCGAGGTCGGCCCGCCGGGCTGGCTGCGCGTGTCCGTCGGCACCCCGGACGAGACCGCGCGTTTCAAGGAAGCACTCACCGACGTCCTCAAGGAGTCCTGATGGGCCGTACCGCCCGCATCGAACGGTCCACCAGCGAGTCGTCCGTCGTCGTCGAGCTGAACCTCGACGGCACCGGCCGCACCGACATCTCGACGTCGGTGCCCTTCTTCGACCACATGCTCACGGCGCTCGGCAAGCACTCGCTCATCGACCTGACCGTCAAGTCGACGGGCGACACGCACATCGACGTCCACCACACCGTCGAGGACACCGCGATCGTGCTGGGCCAGGCGCTCAAGGCCGCCCTCGGCGACAAGGCCGGCATCGCCCGCTACGGCGACGCGACCGTGCCGCTCGACGAGGCCCTCGCCCTCGCCGTCGTCGACGTGTCGGGCCGCCCCTACCTCGTGCACGAGGGCGAGCCGGCCGGCCAGGAGTACCACCTCATCGGCGGCCACTTCACCGGCTCGCTGACCCGCCACGTGCTCGAGTCGCTCGCGCACCACGCCGGCATCTGCCTGCACGTGCGCGTGCTCGCGGGCCGCGACCCGCACCACATCGTCGAGGCGCAGTTCAAGGCCCTCGCCCGCGCCCTGCGCGCCGCCGTCGCCCTCGACCCCCGCGTCGAGGGCATCCCGTCCACCAAGGGAGCACTGTGAGCGACGACCTGCCTGACGACATCGTCATCCCGGACGACCTGTCGTCCCTGACGGGCACGCAGAACCGCGAGCTCGCCGTCCTGCTCACGCAGGTCGCGGACGCCGAGGCGCTCGCGGCAGCGTCCGCTCTGGCCGAGCTCGACGTCGACGCCGTCCCGACGCCCGTCGGGGCGCTCGCCGTGCTGCGCGACCCGTCGGGCGACAACCCCGAGAAGGCGGCTTCCGCGATCTCGCGGCTCGTCGCCGGCGCGGCGCTCGTGCTCGTCACGCGCGCCGAGGGGCAGCTCACCTGCGTGCGCTACAACGGCGGCGAGGCCGAGGGCAACCTCCCGCCCGGGCTGGTGCTCTCCGGTGCGCCCGCGGCGCTCGAGGACCTGCTGACCGGCCAGATCACCGTCACCGACCTGCCCGGCGGGATCGGCTCGGGCGGCATCGGCCGCCTCAAGGCGATGCGGATGCTCACCAGCATCGCGCGGAAGGCGAAGAAGTCGCGGTGAGCATCCCGCCGCTGCTTCCCGACGGCGGCGCGTCCGCCGAGCTGAACCCCGCGCCGCGCGGCCCGCGCGGCGACCGGGCGTCGGTCGTGGTGCTCGACTACGGCTTCGGCAACGTGCGCTCCGCCGTGCGCGCGCTCGAGCGCGTCGGCGCGCAGGTCGAGCTCACGGCCGACCGCGACCAGGCGCTCGAGGCCGACGGCCTCGTGGTGCCCGGCGTCGGTGCGTTCGCCGCCTGCATGGCCGGGATCCGCGCGGTGCGCGGCGACCAGGTGGTCGAGCGCCGCCTCGCCGGCGGCCGCCCCGTGCTCGGCATCTGCGTCGGCATGCAGGTCATGTTCGCCCACGGGGTCGAGCACGGCGTCGACACCGCCGGCCTGGGGGAGTGGGACGGCGTCGTCGAACGCCTCGACGCCCCCGTGGTGCCGCACATGGGCTGGTCCAGGGTCGAGGCCCCGGCCGGCACGCGCCTGTTCGCGGGAGTCGAGGACGAGCGCTTCTACTTCGTGCACTCGTACGCCGCCCAGCGCTTCACGCAGGGGCACGACGACGCCGCCAACCCGCACTTCACGCCGCCGCTCGTGACGTGGGCGACCCACCACACCCGCTTCGTCGCGGCCGTCGAGGACGGACCGCTCGCCGCCACCCAGTTCCACCCCGAGAAGTCGGGCGACGCGGGGGCGACCCTGCTCGAGAACTGGGTCAAGTCCCTCTGAACGGAGACACATGACCACCGACCGCCTGATCCTGCTGCCCGCCGTCGACGTCGCGGACGGCCAGGCCGTCCGGCTCGTCCAGGGCGAGGCCGGCTCCGAGACCTCGTACGGCGACCCGCTCACGGCAGCCCTCGACTGGCAGGCCGGCGGCGCCGAGTGGGTGCACCTCGTCGACCTCGACGCGGCGTTCGGCCGCGGCTCCAACGCGGATCTCCTGGCCGAGGTCGTCGGCAAGCTCGATGTGCACGTCGAGCTCTCGGGCGGCATCCGTGACGACGAGTCCCTCGAGCGCGCGCTCGCCACGGGCGCCCGTCGTGTGAACATCGGCACGGCAGCCCTGGAGAACCCCGAGTGGACCGCCGGCCTCAGCGAGAGGTACGGCGACCTCGTCGCGGTGGGCCTCGACGTGCGCGGCACAACGCTCGCGGCGCGCGGCTGGACCAAGGAGGGCGGCGACCTGTGGGAGGTGCTCGCCCGCCTGGACGAGGCCGGGTGCGCCCGCTACGTGGTCACCGACGTGACGAAGGACGGCACGCTGCGCGGCCCCAACGTCGAGCTGCTCCGCGAGGTCGCCTCGCGCACCGACGCCGCCGTGGTCGCCTCGGGCGGCATCTCCTCGCTCGACGACCTGCGTGCGCTGCGCGCGCTGGTTCCCGCGGGCGTCGAGGGCGCCGTGGTCGGCAAGGCGCTGTACGCCGGGGCGTTCACGCTGCCCGAGGCGCTCGACGTCGCGGGCCGGCCGTGACGGCGACGCCCGCGGGCGGCGAGCCTCGCGCGCTGCCGGGTCACCTGCGCTCCGTGCAGCCGACGTCGCAGTTCGCGGGTGACGACGGGACGGCCGACGCCGAGCTCGCCGCCCTGCTGGACGGGTACGCGGCGGGCACGGTGACGCTGCGCGAGGTCGTCGCGCGGCTGGCCGCGACCCGGGTGCTCGTCCCGGTGCTGGCCGAGCTCGAGGTCGGCGAGGAGGTTCTCGTCGACGGGCAGGAGCTGCACGTCGACAAGGAGGCGTCCGCGGGCGTCGTCGCGCTCGAGGCACCCGACGGCCGCCGCGCGCTGCCGGTGTTCACGAGCGTCGAGACCATGCGGGCGTGGCGCGAGTCAGCCCGGCCCGTCCCCGTCGAGGCGGCCCGCGCGGCCCTCTCCGCGGTGGGCGAGGACTGGTCGCTGCTCGTCGTCGACCCGGCGGGCCCCGTCACGGTGACCGTGCCGCGGCCCGCGGTGTGGGCGCTGGCGCAGGGCAAGGAGTGGGCGCCCGCGCTCGTCCCGACGGCCGACGGGCTGGTCGTCGACGACGAGGTGGCCGCCGCCGTCCGGCTGGCCGCCGAGCCGGTGCAGCACGTCGTGCGCGTGGGGGCGCAGCCCGGCCGCACCGCCGAGGTCGCTGTCGTGCTGAGCATCGACGCCGGGCTCGACCGCGCGGGCCTGGACGGCGTGCTGCGGCAGGTCAACGCGCGCCTCGGGGCGTCCGACGTCGTCGCCGAGCGCGTCGACTCCCTCGAGCTGCGGATCGCCGCCGCCCGCTGACGTGCCGGCCCCGGGTCGCGGCGGCGCTGCGGCGGACCGGCCTCAGGAGCAGGGCGTGACGGGCACGAACGCATCGACGTCCGAGAGCATCGTCCGCAGCGTCGAGACGGGGACGAGCAGCGACTGGTCGTCGTCGGTCTTGGCGTAGACCACGCCGACGACGCGTCCGGCATCGTCGAGCGCGGCCGAACCTGACGAGCCGGGCTCGACGCGCGCGTCGGTGATCAGCACGTCGCCGAGGTTCTCGTTGAGCGGGTCGCGCTGGGCGCCGATGACCTTGCCGCGGGTGACGGTCAGCGCGCCGCCCTCCGGGTACCCCACGACCGTCACCGGGTCGCCCAGGGCAGGGTCGGCGTCGGCGAGCGTCGGGGCGGACGGCAGCGCGTCCTTGGTGCGCACGACCGCCAGGTCCGCCAGGGACGCCGTGCTCGCCGTCTCGACGTCGACGTCGCGTCCGTCGTACGTGCTGACCTGGAGCGTGGCGGCGTCCGCGACGACGTGCCGGTTCGTGATGAGGGTGTTCGCGTCGATCGCGAAGCCGGAGCCGGTCGACAGCTCGCCGCACCCGATGTTGCGCACGCGCACCGCCATGCGTTGCACGGCCCCGAACCCGTCGGGGGAGAGGGCCGCCGCGTCCGACGGTCCCAGCGACGGGGCGGCCGGGGCCGTCGGGACGAGCTCGCTCGCGGCGATCTCGGACGGCTCCGCGGATGGCAGCGCCGGGAACGGGGGCACGGCTCCGCAGCCCGCGAGCACGGCCACGAGGGCCGTGCCGAGCAGCGCGCGCCCGCGCCGCGTCACTGCTTGAGCTCCTGCTGGAGCTGCGCGTTCGCCTCGGAGGCCTGCTCGCACAGCGTGTCGACCTGGTTCGCGAACCGCTCGAGGTCGGCGGGGTCGTACTGCTCGGGCGTCTTGAGGTACGTGATGAGCTGCGACTGCCCGGCCGTGCAGCGCCCGAGCGCGTCGGCCACCACGCCGGCCGCCTCGGAGACGCGGCGCTGGTAGTCGAGGTACTGCTGCGAGGCAGCGTTGGCGTCGCCGAGCTGCGCCTTCTCGTCGGCGAGCTGCGTGATGCGCTCGGTGGCCGTGGCGAGCTGGTCGCGCGCGGACCCGAGCTCGCGGGTGGTCGCCTCGAGCTGCGCGCCGAGCTCGGCGACGCTCGCGCCGTGCGCGCGCGCCTGCGCCTCCCACGCGTCGGAGTCGGCGCGCCACGCGTCCGCGGCGTACCAGAAGTACCCCGCCAGGCCGAGGGCGGCGACCAGCAGCACCGAGAGGATGACGACGGCGGTCCGGCCACCACGACGGCGTGCGGGCGGCGTGGCGACGGCGGTGCTCGGCGTGGACACCGGGAGGTGCTGCGGCGGCGGGCCGGACGTCGGCGTGGGTTGCGGCGGCGGGCCGGCGGCCGGCGTGAGGCGCGGCGGAGGGGCGGCAGCCGGCGTGAGGCGAGCCGGAGAGGTCGGCGAGGTCTGCGGGGGGAACGCCGGGGGCGTGGCGGAACCTGCGGGCCGCACGGGGGCAGCGGCCGCGTCGTGGTCGGGTCGCTGGTCGCTCACGGTGCCTCCGGGTCAGACGACAGAGCCGGTGAACTTCTCGCCGGGGCCCTCGCCCGGAGCGTCCGGGATCACGGACGCCTCGCGGAACGCGAGCTGGAGCGAGCGCAGCCCGTCGCGCAGGGACCGGGCGTGCATGGAGCCGATGTCGGGCGCCGACGCGGTCACCAGGCCGGCGAGCGCGGTGATGAGCTTGCGCGCCTCGTCGAGGTCGAGGTGGCCCTGCTCGTCGGCGTCCTCCGCCAGGCCGCACTTGACGGCCGCGGCGCTCATGAGATGGACGGCGGCGGCCGTGATGACTTCCACGGCGGCGACGTCGGCGATGTCGCGGGTGGCCTGCTCGGACTCGTGGGCGGCGTTGCTCATACCTGGCATCCTAGGAGCACCGGCGCAGCGGTTCGGCACGCGCGGGACGCCGGTTCCGCCGGCGCCGTCGGGCCGACTTCGGCCTGGGCGATCCGCATGCTAACCTTGACGGCTGACCGACCTGGTGTGCCAGCACACCGGGCGCATCAAGTGGAGATCCTCCCACCCGAGTTCCGACTGGGCCGCGTTCGTGCGGCACCGACAGGGGCCGGGTCCGGTCACCCCGCCAGGGGTACGACGTCTCGTCGTGCGCCCCGGAAGGGTATGCCGAAGGCCTCCTCCTGATGCTCAGGACGGGGGCCTTTCCTCGTTCCTGGTGGTCCACCGACGATTCCTAGGAGCATCACCATCAGCGAGCCCCGCATCAACGACCGGATCCGCGTCCCCGAGGTCCGGCTCATCGGCCCCGGCGGAGAGCAGGTCGGCGTTGTCGCTACGGCGGTCGCCCTGAAGCTCGCCCAGGACGCCGACCTCGACCTCGTCGAGGTAGCCCCGGACGCCCGCCCGCCGGTCGCCAAGCTCATGGACTACGGCAAGTTCAAGTACGAGTCCGACATGAAGGCGCGTGAGGCCCGGCGCAACCAGGCCAACACGGTCCTCAAGGAGATCCGCTTCCGCC
>CBINDH010000134.1:0-7251 GCA_966249365.1 uncultured Xylanimonas sp.
CGATCGTGCCCCAGGCGCGCTCGTACTGGGCGCGCTTCTTGGACAGGATCAGACGACCCTCCTTGTCCTCCTTCTGGAGAACCAGGGCCTCGACGACGTCACCGAGGTTGACGACCTCGGACGGGTCGACGTCGTGCTTGATGGACAGCTCGCGCGAGGGGATCACACCCTCGGTCTTGTAGCCGATGTCGAGGAGGACCTCGTCGCGGTCGACCTTGACGATCGTGCCCTCGACGATGTCACCATCGTTGAAGTTCTTGATGGTGGCGTCGATGGCGGCAAGAAGGTCCTCCGCGGTGCCGATGTCGTTGACGGCGACCTGCGGGACGGACCTCGTGGTGGAGATGGTCATGAAGTGGGTGCTCCGATGTGGACAGGGAGTCGTGCGGATAATGGACTAGGCGCGGCGCCCGTCGCCTCCCCGACCACCTGAACGTGGGCTGGGAAACGGGCGCACGGCACCGCCGTCCATCCTAGCCACGGACGGCGGTGAGGTCGAATCAGGCGAGCGCCTGCGCGACGTCGAGCAGATCGTCGGGAACGTGCTTGACCTTGCCGGCGATCTCGGCGAGCGGGACCAGCACGACGTCCTCGCCGCGCAGCGCCGTCATGACCCCCGTCTCGCCCCGGGTCACCGCGTCGATCGCAGCGACGCCGAAGCGCGAACCGAGGATGCGGTCCTCGGGCGTCGGCGTGCCGCCGCGCTGGATGTGCCCGAGCACCGTGACACGCGTGTCGAACCCGGTGCGCTCCGCGATCTCGACCTTGAGCCGCTCCGAGATCGAGCCGGCGATGATCTCGCCGAACCGCCCGACCTGCGTCTCGTACTGCATCGCGGTGCCCTCGGCCGGCACGGCGCCCTCGGCGACCACGATGATCGAGAAGCTCGCGTGCGCGCGGTGACGGTGCTTGAGGAACTTGACGATCTTGTCGATGTCGAACGGCTGCTCCGGGGCCAGCACGAGCTCGGCGCCGCCCGCGATGCCCGCCGTCGCGGCGATCCAGCCCGCATGGCGGCCCATGACCTCGATGATCATGACGCGGTTGTGCGACTCGGCGGTCGTGTGGATCCGGTCCACGGCCTCGGTCGCGATGGTCACCGCGGTGTCGAACCCGATCGAGCGGTCGGTCCCCCACACGTCGTTGTCGATCGTCTTGGGGATCGCCACGATGTTGATGCCCGCCTCGGCGACCTTGCTCGCCGCGTGCAGCGTGCCGTCGCCGCCGATGACGATGAGGGCCTCGATGCGCTCGGCCTCGAGGGTCGTCAGCACGGCGTCCATGCCGCCGTCGGCCGAGTGCGGGTGGTACCGGGCCGTGCCGAGGAGCGTGCCGCCGATGGGCAGGACGTTGCGGATCTGCTGCCGGCCGAGAGGCATGACGTCGCCGTCGGCGAGGCCGCGCCAGCCGTTGCGGAACCCGATGATCGAGTGGCCGTGCTCGCCTTCGCCCCGCTTGACCACCGCCCGGATCGCCGCGTTGAGGCCGGGAACGTCCCCGCCTCCGGTCAGGAGTCCGACTCGCACGTGCATCCCCCAGAAGACAAAGGTGTGGTGGTGTGACGCACGCCGCGCGCGCCCCTGCGATCCTATCCATGTGGCCAGGCCACGTCGTGCCACGTGCCGCTCTGGGTCGCAGCCCGCGGCAGGATGTGTGCGTGAGCGACATCGAGAGGGTCGGATACCGCCATGTGCCCGACGCCGCGGGCGGGTCCGCCGGGCGCGCCTGGTGGGACGCGAACGCTGCGGAGTATCTCGACGAGCACGGCGCGTTCCTCGGCGACGCGGGCTTCCGCTGGGGCCCCGAGGGTCTGACCGAGGCTGAGGCCCGTCTCCTCGGCGACGTCGCCGGGCGCCGCGTCCTCGAGGTCGGCGCGGGTGCCGCGCAGTGCTCGCGCTGGCTCGCCACGCAGGGCGCCGACGTCGTCGCCACGGACGTCTCGCACGGCATGCTGCGTGGCGGCGCCCCGCTCGACGCCGCGACCGGGGTCACGGTCCCGGTCGTCCAGGCCGACGCGCGCGCCCTCCCCTTCGCCGACGCGAGCTTCGACGTCGTCTTCACGTCGTTCGGCGCGATCCCCTTCGTGCCCGACGCCGTGCGCATCCACGCCGAGGCGGCCCGGGTGCTGCGCCCGGGCGGGCGGTGGGTGTTCTCGGTGACGCACCCGCTGCGCTGGGCGTTCCCCGACGACCCCACGCTCCACGGGCTCACCGCCGCCCGCTCGTACTTCGACCGTCGGCCCTACGTCGAGGAGGCGGGTGGCCGCGTCGTGTACGCGGAGTACCACCGCACGCTCGGCGACCACGTGCGCGAGGTCGTCGCCGCGGGCCTCGAGCTGCTCGACGTCGTCGAGCCCGAGTGGCCCGCGTGGAACGACCAGGTGTGGGGCGGTTGGGGGCCCGAGCGGGGCGCGTACCTGCCGGGCACCGCCGTCTTCGTCGCCCGCAGGCGCGCCTGAGGCCCAGGGGCGCGGTTCAGCCGCGCAGGATGCTTTCCATCTTCTTGCCGCGGGCCAGCTCGTCGACCAGCTTGTCGAGCCAGCGCATCCGCTGGTGCAGCGTGTCCTCGATCTCCTCGACGCGGTACCCGCAGATGACGCCCGTAATGAGGGACGCGTTCGGGTTCAGCGCCGGCGCCTTGTCGAAGAACTGCGGGAACGTGCGCTCGTCGGCAACGCACGCGGCGATGCCCGCCTCGTCGTAACCGGTGAGCCACTCGATCACGGTGTGCAGCTCGTCGACGGTGCGGCCCTTGCGCTCGACCTTCTGGACGTACATCGGGTAGATGCTCGCGAACGTCATCGCCGCGAGCCGCTGGTGCAGCTTGACGGGATCCGCTGCCATGTCAGGCCTCCGCGTCGACGGTCTTGTACTTCTTCTCCAGCATGGCGGTCCACAGGCCGAGCGCCACACCGCCGAGGAACACCACGACGGCCAGGACGACGGTGCCGGCGCCCGCACCCGAGTAGTCGATCGACTCGGCGCTCTTCGTCGGCACGACGATGAGCACCGTCGAGGCCAGCACGAGGCCGATGATGAAGTGGTAGACCCGCGAGTGGTGGCGGTCGATCATGCGCTCCATGAGCTTCGAGAACGCCAGGATCGCGGCCACCGCACCGATCGCGATCGGCAGGTAGGTGCCCAGCAGGTCGGGCCCCCCGAAGCCGTTGAGCATGGGCTGCATCAGGCCGAGGATGAGCAGCAGGTTCGACGGCGACAGGCCGGGGACGAGCACGCCGAGCGCGATGAGGGCGCCCGCGAGCACGAACCCGCCGAAGTTGGCCGGCACGGTGCCGGCAACGGCCGGCAGCAGGTAGAGCACGACCAGCGCGACGACGAACGTGCCGGCCAGCCACGCGAGGTCCGTCGCGTCACGGGAGGTGCGCGCGGTCGACTCGCGGAACAGCGACGGCAGGGTGCCGAGGATCGCGCCGGCAAAGCCCCACAGCACGACGACCTGCCAGTTCTCGAGCAGGTACTCGAGCGGTCGGCTGAGCACGACGAGGCCGATCACCCCGCCGATCCCGACGGGCAGGAAGAACAGGAAGTTGCTCCTGAAGTCGCGGGTGACGTGCGCGAGGAAGCGCAGCAGCCGCTCGTAGAGCCCCATGATGGCGGCCAGCACGCCGCCGGAGACGCCCGGCAGGATGAAGCCGAGCGAGATGACGACGCCCTTGACGACGCGAACGATCCAGTCCATAGGGCTCGCAACCCTAGCGGAGGCGCCAGCCGCTCCCCGCCCGCTGGCGTGCCGCGGGGGTGCGTCCGCCTCGCCGCTGCGCTGGAGGCCGTTCAGTGTCCCGCGGCGTGCCATGTCTCTCCCGTTCCGACCGAAACATCGAGCGGGACGTCGAGCTGGTACGCCGCCCCCATCTGCGTGCGCAGCACGTCCTCGGCCGCGTCCCTCTCCCCCGGCGCGACCTCGACGACGAGCTCGTCGTGCACCTGGAGCAGCAGGCGCGACCGGAGCCCGCGTGCGTCGAGCTCTCGCTGGACGCCCAGCATGGCGATCTTGATGATGTCCGCCGCGCTGCCCTGGATCGGGGCGTTGAGGGCCATGCGCTCCGCCATCTGACGGCGCTGCCGGTTGTCGCTCGTGAGGTCGGGCAGGTAGCGCCGGCGCCCGAGCAGCGTGGCGGTGTAGCCGGTCGCGCGGGCCTCCTCGACGACACCGTCGAGGTACTCGCGCACCCCGCCGAACCGGGCGAAGTAGTCGTCCATGAGGCCTTGCGCCTCGCCCGTCGAGATGCCGAGCTGCTGGGAGAGGCCGAACGCCGAGAGCCCGTACGCCAGACCGTAGGACATGGCCTTGACCTTCGAGCGCATCTCGGCCGTCACCCCGGCCGGCTCGACGCCGAAGACGCGGGAGCCCACGTACCGGTGCAGGTCCTCCCCCGACCGGAACGCCTCGATGAGCCCTTCGTCGCCCGACAGGTGCGCCATGATGCGCATCTCGATCTGCGAGTAGTCGGCCGTCAGGAGCGTCTCGTACCCCTCACCGACGCGGAACGCGCGGCGGATCTGCCGCCCCGCCTCCGTGCGGATGGGGATGTTCTGCAGGTTCGGCTCGGTCGAGCTCAGACGGCCCGTCGCGGCGATCGTCTGCTGGAACGTGGTGTGGATGCGTCCGTCGGGGTGCACCGCCTTGAGCAGGCCCTCGACGGTCACGCGGAGCTTCGACGCGTCGCGGTGCGCGAGCAGGTGCTCCAGGAACGGGTGCCCGGTCTTGGCGTACAGCTCGGCGAGCGCGGCCGCGTCGGTCGTGTACCCCGTCTTGGTCTTCTTCGTCTTCGGCATGTCGAGCTCGCCGAACAGCACCTCCTGGAGCTGCTTCGGCGAACCGAGGTTGACCTCGTGCCCGATGGCGTCGTACGCCTCGCCCGCGGCCTGCGCGACCTGGTCCGCGAAGACCCGTTCGAGCTCGGTCAGGTACGCGGTGTCCGCCGCGATGCCGGTCGCCTCGATCCGGGCGAGCACCCACGACAGCGGCAGCTCGACGTCGGTGAGCAGCGACGTCGCGCCCCGGTCGGCGAGCTGGCCCGCGAGCGCCTGCGCGAGGTCGGCGCCGGCGGCCGCGCGCGTGGCCTCGCGGGTGCCCTGCGCACCCGTGCCGCCGAGGTCGAGGTCGAACGCGCCCTGGGCGCTGTCCTCCTCGACCTTGAGCTCGCGGCCCAGGTGGCGCGCGACGAGGTCACCGAGGTCGTAGCCGCGCTGGTCGGGGTAGCAGAGGTACGCGGCGAGCTCGGTGTCGAAGACGACGCCGGCCAGCTCGATGCCGCGCGACGCGAGCGCGTGCCAGGCCGACTTGGCGCCGTGCAGGGCCTTGGGTGCGGCCGGGTCGGCGAGCCACGCGGCGAGCGCCGACTCGTCGTCGGGCGTGATGTCGGCCAGGTCGTAGGCGACGCCCTCGCCGCCCTCCGCGAGGGCCACGCCCCACGCGTCGCCCTGCATGGGCGCACCCTTGCCGGTCACGTCGACGCCGACCGTGCGGCCTGCTCGCGAGGCGAGCCAACCGGCCAGCCCGCCGGCGGGCAGATCGACGACGTCGAGCTCGAACCCCGCCGTCGCGGCGCCCGGGAAGTCCTGGGCGGCAGCGGCCGGGTCGACCGCGAGCAGGCGGTCGCGCAGGGCGCCGAACTGGAGGGTGTCGGACACGCGGTGCACGGCCTCGCGGTCGAAGCCGTGCAGCAGCAGGTCGTCGGGCTGGTACTCGAGCTCGACGTCGCGCAGCAGCGCGTTGAGCTCGCGGTTGAGCCGCACCTGGTGCACCGCGGCGCGCAGGTTCTCGGCTGCCTTGCCCTTGAGCTCGTCGACGCTCGCCAGGAGCGGTTCGAGGCCGCCGTACTGGGCGACCCACTTGGCGGCCGTCTTCGGCCCGACGCCCGGCACACCGGGCAGGTTGTCGCTGGTCTCCCCCACGAGCGCCGCGAGGTCCGGGTACTGCTCCGGGGGCACGCCGTACTTCTCGACCACGGCGTCGGGCGTGTAGCGCGCCATCTCGGAGACGCCGCGCACCGGGTACAGGAGCGTCACGTCGTCGTTCACGAGCTGCAGCGAGTCGCGGTCGCCCGAGCAGACGAGCACCTCCATACCCGCCGCGGTGGCCTGCCCGGCGAGGGTCGCGATGATGTCGTCGGCCTCGATGCCCTCGCGCTCAAGGATCGGGACGCGGAGCGCGTCGAGCACCTCCTTGATGAGCGGCACCTGGCCGGTGAACGGCGCCGGCGACTCCGACCGCGTGCCCTTGTACGCCGGGAAGCGCTCGGTGCGGAAGGAGCGGCGGGACACGTCGAACGCGACCGCGAGGTGCGTGGGCTGCTCGTCGCCGAGCAGCTTCGTGAGCATCGACGTGAACCCGTAGACCGCGTTCGTCACCTGGCCCGACGTCGTGGCCATCGTGTCCGGCAGCGCGAAGAAGGCCCGGTAGGCCATCGAGTGCCCGTCGATGAGGAGGAGTCGGGGTCGAGGTCGGCCGGTGTCCTCTGCTGGCGCCGTGGTCGTCACGGGTGCCAACCTACCTGCCATGACTGACATGGTCCCCGAGTTCGCCGGCACGCTGATCGAGCGCATGGGCATCGAGATCCTCGAGTACTCATCGGAGCGCGCCACCGGTCGGATGCCCGTCTCGGGCAACACTCAGCCGTACGGGCTGCTGCACGGGGGCGCGTCGGCGGTGCTCGCGGAGACCCTCGGGTCGATCGCGGCGATGGTGCACGCCGGCCCGGGCCGCGCGGCGGTGGGCATCGAGCTCAACGTGACGCACCACCGGTCCGCCCGCACGGGGACGGTGCACGGCGAGGCGGTGGCGATCAACCTGGGCGGGAGGATCGCGACCTACGGGATCACCGTCACCGACGACGACGGCCGGCGGATCTGCACGGGCCGCCTGACGTGCATGCTGCTCGCGGCGCCTCCCGCCTGACGCGGGTGCCGCTCAGGAGACGTGCGTGTTGCGCATGTCGACGGGCGCGGTGTGCGTACCCGCCTCCCGCGACCGGCGGCGGCGGGCGAGGATGTCGTCGATCGCGGTGCGGGTCATGTCCCGCCGCGAGCGCGGTCGTGCCGCGGCGGCCGCGCCTTCCTGAGCGAGGCGGCGCAGCAGCGTCGGCGTCGACACGACGCGGTGCCCGGCGGCGGGCGCGAAGCCGAGCCGCGCCAGGAACCGCTGCATGCCGCGGTCGCTCGTCGTGGCGGCCGCGTAGACGTACGGGGCGCCCGCCTCACCGGCGACGGCCGCGACGCCCGCGACGAG
>CBINDH010000135.1:0-7176 GCA_966249365.1 uncultured Xylanimonas sp.
GCGCACCCGCTACGGCGCCGACGAGTCGACCGTGGACGACCCGTACCGGTTCCTGCCGACGCTCGGCGCCGTCGACCTGCACCTGATCGGCGAGGGCCGGCACGAGGAGCTGTGGCGCGCGCTCGGCGCCAACGTGCGCCGCTACCCGAGCACGCTGGGCGACGTCGAGGGCACCGGGTTCGCGGTGTGGGCCCCCAACGCGCGCGGCGTGCGCCTCATCGGCGACCACAACCGCTGGAGCCCCGTGCACCCGATGCGCTCGCTCGGCTCGACGGGCGTGTGGGAGATCTTCGTCCCCGGCGTCGGCCCGGGCACCGTGTACAAGTACGAGATCCTCGGGCAGGACGGGCAGTGGCGGGCGAAGGCCGACCCGCTGGCCCGGGGTACCGAGGTGCCGCCCGCGACCGGCTCGGTCGTCGTCGAGTCCACCTACGAGTGGGGCGACCTGGAGTGGATGCAGGCACGCGCGCAGCGCGACCCGCACTCCGGTCCCGTCTCGATCTACGAGGTGCACCTCGGGTCGTGGCGGCCCGGCCTCGGGTACCGCGAGCTCGCCGACCAGCTCACCGGGTACGTCGTCGAGCAGGGCTTCACGCACGTCGAGCTCATGCCCGTCGCCGAGCACCCCTTCGGCGGGTCCTGGGGCTACCAGGTCACCGGCTACTACGCGCCGTCGGCCCGCTTCGGGCACCCCGACGACCTGCGCCACCTCATCGACCGCCTGCACCAGGCCGGCGTCGGCGTCATCGTCGACTGGGTGCCCGCGCACTTCCCCAAGGACGACTTCGCGCTCGCCCGGTTCGACGGCACCGCGCTCTACGAGCACCCCGACCCGCGTCGCGGCGAGCAGCCCGACTGGGGCACCCTCGTGTTCGACTTCGGGCGCCGCGAGGTGCGCAACTTCCTGGTCGCGAACGCGACGTACTGGCTCGAGGAGTTCCACGTCGACGCGCTGCGCGTCGACGCCGTCGCCTCGATGCTCTACCTCGACTACTCCCGCAAGGACGGCGAGTGGACCCCGAACCAGTACGGCGGCCGCGAGAACCTCGAGGCGATCGCGTTCCTCCAGGAGGCCAACGCGACGGCGTACCGCCGCTCCCCCGGGGTCATGATGATCGCCGAGGAGTCGACGGCGTTCCCCGGGGTGACCGCGCCGACGTCGCAGGGCGGTCTCGGGTTCGGCCTGAAGTGGAACATGGGCTGGATGAACGACTCGCTGCGGTACGTCGCCGAGAACCCGATGTACCGCCGCTACCACCACGGCGAGCTCACGTTTTCCCTCATCTACGCGTTCTCCGAGCAGTACGTGCTGCCGATCAGCCACGACGAGGTCGTGCACGGCAAGGGTTCGCTGCTGCGCAAGATGCCCGGTGACCGGTGGCAGCAGCTCGCGGGCGTGCGCGCCTTCCTCGCGTACATGTGGACGCACCCCGGCAAGCAGCTGCTGTTCATGGGCTCGGAGTTCGGGCAGGACGCCGAGTGGAACGAGAACGCCGGCCTCGACTGGTGGCTGCTCGACAACCCGTCGCACGCCGCCGTCCAGCGCCTGGTGCGTGACCTCAACGCCCTCTACAAGACCACGCCGGCCCTGTACGAGCGCGACTTCACGCCCGACGGGTTCGAGTGGATCGACTCGAACGACGCCGACCACAACACCCTCGCGTACCTGCGCAAGGGCCTCGACCAGAAGCCCGTCGTGGTGGTCGTGAACTTCGCGGGCACCCCGCACGAGGGCTACCGCCTCGCGCTGCCGGGCGGCGGCACGTGGCGTGAGGCGCTCAATACCGACGCGGAGGTGTACGGCGGGTCCGGCGTGGGCAACTTCGGCCAGGTCGTCGCAGAGCCCGTGCCGTGGCACGGGCGCTCCTACTCGGCGTCGGTGCGGGTGCCACCGCTGGGCGCGGTCGTGCTGACCCAGGACTAGCGAGGCAAGGCTCAGTACAGGTACAGCGACAGCCGCTGGCGCGCCTTGACGACCCGCGGGTCGGTCGGCCCGACGACCTCGAAGTACTCCACGAGCCGCACGCGCACCGCCTCCTTGACGTCGGCGTCGGCCGCCGGCAGGAGCTCGAGCAGGCGGTCGAACGCGTCCTGGATCTTGCCGCCCAGCACGTCGAGATCGGCGACCGCGAGCTGTGCCTCGACGTCGGCCGGGGCGTCCGCGGCGGCCTGCCGGGTCGCCTGGAGGTTGAGGCCGTGGGTGCGCTGCAGCAGCCGGACCTGGGCGAGCCCGGCCGCGGCCATGGCGTCCTTCGGGTCCTGCCGCAGCGCCTTCTCGTACGCGGCGATCGCGCCGTCGTAGTCGCCGCGGTCGATGGCGTCGAAGGCCTCCTGGTGCAGCGGCGGCAGCTCGGGCTCGGGCTCCGGCTCCGCGGGCGTCGCGTCCCCGTCGGCACCCTGCGCGGGCGCGCGGCCGGTCACGCCGTTCTGCTCCGCGGCGGCGAGCACCTGGTCGAGCACGCCGCGCACCTGGTCCTCGGGCGCACCGCCCGCGAACAGCGGCAGCGGCTGGCCCTGCAGCACCGCGACGACCGTCGGCACGCCCTCGACCCGGAACGCCGCGGCGATCTGCGGGTACGCCTGCGCGTCGACGCGGGCCAGGAGGAACCGGCCCGCGTACTCGTCGGCGAGGCGCCCGAGCAGCGTGCCGAGCTCGGCGTTGGCCTGGTCGGTGGGGATCCACAGGAGGACGACGACCGGGTACGACGTCGACGCCTGCACGACCTGACCGAAGGACTCCTCCGTCAGGTCGACGACGTACCCGCCGGCCGCCGGCGCACCCCCGGGTTCACCCGGGGGCGGCGACTGCGGGCGCTGGAGCGCGGACAGGTCGACGGCGCCGCGCGTCGAGAACGCCGGCTCAGGTGGGTTGCTCATGCGCCTATCTTGTCAGCCGAGCGCTGCCGAGGTCTGGACGTGCGAGTAGCCGACGAGCTTGACCTTGTCCTCCGAGCCCGCCGGGGGCACGTAGAGGGCGATCATGTCGGAGAACCCGCCGGTGACCTTGTTCGACTCGCCCTTGTCCTTGAGCAGCGCCTGGGCGGTACGCGTCCCCGGGGCGATCTTCGCGCCGGCGATGGCCTCCATGACCTCGGTCCCGTCGAGCGCGGCCATCACGACGGCGCCGCCGTCGGCCGTGCGGACGGCCTTGACGGGCGTGTCCGGCTTCGGCTTCGCGGTGAACGTGTACGTCCCGTTCACCCGGTCGCCCGCGAGGAGTGCCGACTGCGTCTCGCGGACGGACGTCAGGAGTGCGCGGAACGGGTCCTGGTCGGCCGGCTCGAACGTGGCGGCGAAGGCCGAGCCGTCGCCGGTGGTGATGAGGTCGGCGTACTGCGCGACGACGTCCTGCGGCGAGACGAGGAGCGACGCGTCGTCCGGGGCGAGGACCTCGCTGCCGAGCTTGGGGTCGGCGAAGCTCGGCATGCGCAGGCCCGGTCGCAGCTGCACCCAGCCCCACAGCTTGAACTGGGCGCGCGGGCTGTCCTGCACCAGAGCGATCAGCCGCTGCGGCTGGAGCTTGTCGGTCGGCTCGGTGATCGCGAACGTCGTGCGCGGCCACGTCTCGGTGGTCGGCAGGATGATCTGCTGGTACGTCGCCGGGATCTCGGTGATGAGGTCCTTCTCGCCGCGGATCTGCGCGACCTGGAGCTGGCTCGTGCGCACGGTGAGCGCCGGGCCGGTCACGCGGGCCTTGAGCTGCTCGGGGTCCAGGGACTCGGTGCCGGCCGCCAGCGCGGCGTTCATCGACTCGAGCATCCGGGAGTTCTGCTCGAGCGACAGCACGGGGCCGGGGGACGCGGCATCGGGGGTGGGAGCGGGCGGTGCGGACGCACACCCGGTCACGAGCAGGCTCGCGGCGAGCAGGCCGGCGACCACGGTCCCCCGCTGCCCACGGGTGCGGGTCGTCGTCGCGGTCATCGGGCGCCCCCTTCGTCGTCGTTGTGGCCGGGCTGGGTGTCGCCCTCCGGGTTGAAGCCCCACGCCTCGCGCCAGGCCTGGGCGCGGCTGGCCCTGGTGGGCGGTGCCGCGGGGTCCGGCGTCGCCGGCGGCTGCGCGGGCCGCACGACGGGGAGCTGGCCCGTCAGCGCGCGCAGGCGGCCGGTGAGGCCGGTCTGCTCGGCGGCGCGCCGAGCCTCTTCCTGCGCGCGCAGCTCGCGGCGCGTCAGGCGGATCTGCCCGGTCGCCGTCGGCGGTGCCGAGGCGGCGGGCGCCTGGGGGACCCCGGGAGCCTCTCCCGGGGAGGCGGGGTAGCCGGAGAACGACGGCTGCGCGGGCGCCGGGCCGGGCGAGGGCTCGGGCGTCGGCGCCGCGGACCGGGCCGCGGTGCCGGAGACCGGCCCGAAGGCCCAGCGCCTGCCCGTGGGGGCGGGCTGCGCGGGCGCGGCCGACGGCGCCGTGCCGGTACCGGCGAGCTCGGGAGCGTCCGGCGTCCCGGCGGGCGCGCTCGGAGCGGGCGCGCTCGGAGCGGACGCCCCGCGCCGACGCGAGCGACGGCTGGTCAGCGAGGAGCGGGCGGCCGGCTGCGCGGGCTCCGCGTCCTCGGCGCCCGTGACGGGCGTGGCCTCGGGCGTCGGCCGGACGGTCGGGCCTGCGGATCCGGGTGCCGGGACGGTCATCCCGGACCAGCGCCCGGAGAGGCTCGGCGTCGCCGGCGTGCTCTCGGAGGCCGCGTCGGTCGTCGGCGTCCGCGCCTCGGCGGGCGAGGTCTTCGGCGCGTCGTCGGTGCCGGTGCGACGCGACGCGGGGCGGCGGCGGAACATCAGGAGGAAGAGCCCGGCGAGCAGCAGCACGGCGGCGGCGCCGACGGCGGGCCACAGGTAGGGCGTCGTGACCTCGCGCGGCCAGGTCAGCTCGACGACCGGCGCCTGGGCGTTCTCACCGACGCCCGCGGCGAGGAGCGACCAGCGGCCCGCGCGGTCGGTCCAGCGCAGGCTGACGGTGCCCTCGCCCGTGGCGTCGGCGACCCACATGTCGTTGCCGTGCGGGTCCGCGCCGACGCCCGGCACCGGTGCCTCCTGACCCTCGGCCGGCTCGGGGATCTCCGGTTCGACGGCGGAGGTGGCGAGACGCGTCCAGTCGGTCAGGCCGCGGATGCGGGTCGAGTGGTCGTAGCCGACCCAGCCCTCGACGTCGATGTCGCGGCCGACGACGACGGTCACCTGGCCGCCGCCGGGGTTCGTGGCCTCGATGGTCACGTCGGAACCGACGAGCTCGAGCACTCCGGGGTCGCTGACGACGAGCGTGCCGTCGCCCTGGGGCTGCGCGGTCGCGACGACGGTGTCCGACTCGCGCCAGACAGTCGCCGAAGCGACACCCAGACCGGCGGATGCCAGCCCCAAGATGATCAGGATGATCCCGAGCGTTCTGCGGAGCACCGAGTGTGTTCCCTTCCGGTTGACGCGCACGGACGACATCCCAGGATAAGGACCTCGCCGCGTCCACCGCGCCGTCGAACGCCTGCCGAACGTCCCTCTTGCACGCCGCGGACCGGATCTGCACCAGTCCTTCACCTGCGCGCCGCCGGGATCGTGTCGCCCCGTCTGTTCCATTTCGCACACTTTGCGTCCGCCATCTGGTGTCCACGGCGAGAGCGGACCACTATCCTGGCGCGAGCGTCATCCTCGCACCCCTTCCCCTCACGGAGGTCACCTCGTGTCCGACGAGCGCACGCTCTTCCCGATCACCATGCGGGGCTACGACCGCGCCCAGGTCGAGAACCAGCTCGCCCGCCTCGAGCAGGCACTCGACGAAGCGCGCCGTGCCGTTGCGTCCTCGGACGAGCGCGCCATGCAGCTGCAGTCCGAGCTCGCCGAGGCGCAGCGCCTCCTGCGCGAGCAGGACCGACCCTCGTACTCGGGCCTCGGCTCGCGCATCGAGCAGCTCCTCCGTTCGGCCGAGGAGCAGTCGGCGGACGTCCTCACGCAGGCCAACCAGCAGTCGGCCGACGTGATGGCCCGCGCGAAGCTCTCGGCCGGCCAGGTCCGCGCCCGGGCCGAGGCGGAGGTCGCGGAGCTCCTCTCGTCCGCACGCCGCGAGGCCGAGGAGATCCGCACGACGACAGGCGCCGAGGCCGAGGGCACCCTGCTGGCCGCGCAGCGTCGCGCCGAGGAGCTCTTCGGCTACGCCGAGCGCGAGGCGTCGCTCATCGCCAGCACGATCGCGGCGGAGGAGGCCGAGCGCCGGGCGACCCTCGAGCGTGAGCTCGGCGTCCTGCGCGCCACCACCGAGCGCGAGGTCACGGAGCTGCGGCTCGCGACCGAGCGCGACACCGCGCAGCTGCGCGCCCAGGCCGCCGCGGACGCCGCGACCCTGCGCCAGGAGGCCGAGACCGAGTCGAACGCCCTGCTCGAGTCCACGCGCCGCGAGGCGGCCCGCATCCTCGCCGAGGCCAAGCACCACGCGACCGAGGCGTCGCACGCCGCGGCCACCGAGATCGAGGAGCTGCGCGAAGCCGCCCGCAAGGCGCTCGCCGACGCCGAGCTCGACATCGCGCAGCGCCGCGAGCAGGTCGAGCGCGAGGCCGCCGAGCGCCACGACATCGCCAAGCGCGAGACCGAGGAGCTCATCCGCACCGCCGAGGAGCACGCGGCCGAGGCCGAGAAGCGCGTCGCCGTCGCCCTGCAGCAGGCAGAGAAGGTGCGCAGCGAGTCGGACCAGTACGTCAAGGAGCTCGTCGCCGACGCCCGGCGCACCGCCGACCGCATCGTCGCCGAGGCCCGCGCGTTCGCCGACCAGACGGTCAACGACGCCCGCGCCGAGGCCGAGGCGCACCGCAGCGCGGCGCAGCGCCAGTTCGAGGACCTCTCGCGCAAGCAGGAGTCGATCAACACCTACCTCGACGAGCTGCGCGGCCTGCTCGGCACCGAGAAGGAGGCCGCGAGCCACGTCGTCGGCGCGGTGAGCGAGCCGCAGTACGACGTCGAGCCCGAGGCCGAGCCCGTGGACGACGTCGAGGACGAGCCGTACGGCGACGACGTGGACGACGCCGACGACGACGCGGAGGAGACGGCGAAGGCCTGACCCACCACGCACGACAGGGGGCCCGCGGCAGCAGCCGCGGGCCCCCTGCGCCGTCCCCGGGCGTTCCGGTCAGCCGCGCCGGTGGTGCGCCACCCGCCGGTGCAGCAGTGCCAGCGCCGCGGCGACGGCCCGCGGCTCCTCCAGCGCGCTGTG
>CBINDH010000136.1:0-7135 GCA_966249365.1 uncultured Xylanimonas sp.
ACGACGCCGGACCACCCGCTCGGCCCGTATCGCGCGCTTGTCGTGGTGCCAGGGTCAGAAGTCTTCCGACTGGGTCTCCTGGCGGCGGCGGACCTCGGTCTCCTCGTCGAGGTCGTCCTGCGGTTCCGCCTCGCCCTCGGCCAGGGCGTAGGCCTCGTCCTCGGTGATCGGGTCGCTCATGACTCCTCCTCGGGTCGGCGGCGGGCTCTTTCGAGTCTGCGCCGCGACGTCGGGGATGTCCACGGGGCTCGGGGTCAGGCGACGGCCGCCGGGGTGTCGGTGCCCGAGGCGGACGGCGTCTGGTCCTGGTCGGCGGACTCGCGGCGGTGGATGCGCCACCAGACCACGAAGCCGATGATCGTGAAGACGCCGTAGAACGCGTACATCAGGCCCGTCGCGTAGTACCCGGCGCGGAACAGCGTGGGCACGCCGACGGCGTCGACCGCGATCCAGATCAGCCAGAACTCGACCCAGCCCTTGGCCATGCCGTAGGTCGCGAGGACCGAGCCGGTGAAGATCCACGCGTCCGTCCACACGGGCTCCCACGAGCCCAGCGCGCGGAAGATGGGGGACAGGATGAGCGTGCCCGCGGCCATGGCGGCGATCAGGCCCAGGCGGGCGCCCCACGACGCCCAGCGCGGGTGCACCGCGACGGCCTCCGTGCCCGTCTTGCGGGTCTCGTTCCAGCGCCTCCAGCCATAGATCGAGACGCCGATGAACATGATCTGGCGGCCCGCCTGCCCGAGCATGTCGGGGTGGTCGCCGGCCATGCCGAACCAGGAGCCGAGGAACACGGTGAACAGCAGGATGTTGCCGACGATCCCGACTGGCCAGCTCCACACCTTGCGGCGCATGCCGCCGAGCGCGGACGCCAGACCGAAGAGGTTGCCGATGATCTCCCGCCACAGCAGGTGCTGGTCGCCGATCGTCAGCTGCGCGTTGAGCAGGTGCTCGAAGAAGCTCATCCCCGATTCCCTCCGGTGTCGGTGCCTCGATGCACCGGACTGAGGGGAGGGGTCGACGACGCCGCAGGCGCGACAGGCGCCCGCGACACGTCACGACCCGGCCGTCGCTCTCCTGAGCGACGCCGTGCTGCCTCCCATCCGGACTTTGACCGTCGGCCCTGGAGTTCCACCAGGTCAACCGCGCCTTCCCCGTTCTCGGGTGCGGGCACGGGTCGCGGGCTGTCACCGCCGGTTCGGAGTTTCACCGACCCCGGAGCACGTCGTGCGTGTTGTATGCAGTACCGAACCGTAGTGCACGGCGGGCCATTCCCGACAGATCGTCAGGTCAGAGCGGTGCGTACCGCCTCGGCGACGACGTCGGGCGTCGCGCCCGGCTCGACCTCGACGACGACGACGCGCGCCGCACCGGGACGCGTCGACGTCGTCGGCGTGGTCTCCGGGTCAGCGGCGACCTCAGGCTCGCGGCGGCGACGCAGGTCGGCCGTCGCGCCGCGACGGAGCTCGGCGAGCGCCTCCTCGAGCTCCGGCCGCAGGTCCTGGTCGGGGTCGCGCAGCCAGCGCCGCAGGATCGCGTTGTGGACGGCGACGACGCCGGCGGCGAACGCGATCGACTGCACGGTCGAGGACCGGTCGGGGGGCAGGGTGTCGCGCAGGTACCGGGTGAACAGCCGCTCGTAGCGGTGCGTCGTGACGAGCTCGCGGTCACGCAGCGTGGGCACCTGCGTCAGGAGCCGGTAGCGCGCCAGCGACGTCTCGCGCTGGCCCAGATGGTGGTCGAACACGTGACGTGCGGCCCGGCACACCTCGAGGTACGGCGCGGTCGCCGGGTCCCACGAGCGGTCGTCGTCGTCACGCGCCTCGGGGCGGGTGGCGGCCAGCATGACCGTCACCTCCTCGAGCAGCAGCTCGTGATCGGCGAAGACGACGTCCTCCTTGGACCGGTAGCGGCGGAAGAACGTGGCCCGGGAGACCTGGGCGGCGTCGGCGATCTCCTCCACGGTGGTCTGCTCGTAGCCCTGCCGGGAGAAGAGTGCGATCGCGGCGTCTACGGCGTGGGTGTTGGTGTTCGACGTCCGGACGGCGGTCATGAGGGGAGGCTATCGCTCGCGCCGCTGCAGCCAGCGCACCTCACGGACGACGACGGCGAGGGCCACCGCGCACGGCACCCACGCCCACACCCGCCCGCGCAGCGCGACCCATCCGAAGACGGCGGCGACGACGCCCGCGACCAGCACCGCCCACACGCTCGACCACCGGATCCCCATGCCCCGCAGCGTACGAGGGCTATGGTCGCCGCGTGAGCACCCACACCCCGACCGCGCCCGAGGTCGACGTCTACGTCGACCCCACCTGCCCGTTCGCCTGGATCACCTCACGGTGGGCCCTCGAGGTCGCCGCGCAGCGCCCGGTGAACCTCACGTTCAAGCTGATGAGCCTGTACTGGCTCAACAAGGACCGCGACCTCGACGCGGGCTACCGCGCCAAGATCGACGCCAGCCGTGGCATCGGTCGCGTCGCCGCCGCCGTCCAGACCGACCACGGCCCCGAGGCGTTCGCCGCCTTCTACACCGCCGCTGGGACCCGGATCCACCCGGGCAAGCGCACCGACTACGACGCCGTCGCCCGTGAGGCGCTCGCCGAGGCCGGTCTGCCGGAGGCGCTCGCGGACGCCGCGACGTCGGACGCGTACGACGAGGCCCTGCGCGCCTCGCACGAGGCGGGCATGGCGCCCGTGGGCATGGAGGTCGGCACGCCGACGATCCACGTCGACGGCGTCGGGTTCTTCGGGCCGGTGCTCACGAGCATCCCCCGCGGCGAGGACGCCGTGCGCGTCTTCGACGGCGCGGTCGCGCTCGCGAGCTTCCCGCACTTCTTCGAGCTCAAGCGGACCAGGACGGGGAGCCTGGACTTCACCTGAAGTTAACGCGCGCGGTGGTGACACGGGTCGCACCGCGTGCATACCGTGGCTGGGCTCGGGGGTGCACGCAGCCCCCGGGTCGAGGCCCACCCGTCCCGACGCCGACGACGTCGCCGCACCCGGCGCGTCCCGGCGCCGTGGCCCCGGCCGCGGTCCAGGCCGCCGCACGTGCACGCCCTCCCGCCCGGAGGACTGACATGGCAACCCTGGACTCCCTCGTCCTCGCACCCCGCCCCGTCGACGTCGAGCCCCCCGACACGTCCGGCCCGGACTCGCGCACGTGGCAGCACGCGCCGGTCACGACGCCGTCGCTCATGCTGCTCGTGCTCCTCGCGACGCTCGGCATCGTCGGGTACGCCGGCTTCCTGCTGAACCCGCAGAACCGCGGCGACCTCCTGCCGTGGCTGATGGTCGTCGTCGCCGAGCTCGTGCTCGTCGGGCAGGCGCTCGCAGCCATGTGGACGGTCCTGTCGAGCGGCGACGACCCGCGCGACTTCGGATTCCATCACGCCGCCGATCGGCTCTTCGACGTCCCGCGCATCCTCGGGGACCGCGCCGAGGACGACCCGACGCGCTGGACGCTGCACCTGCACGGCGAGCCCATCGCCGTCGACCTCTTCGTCACGACGTGCGGCGAGGACCTCGCGAAGATCGAGGCGACCGTCGCCGCCGCCGTCGCCGTCCGCGGCGAGCACCGCACCTGGGTGCTCGACGACGGACGTGACGACGCCGTCCGTGACCTCGCGGCACGACTCGGCGCCCGGTACGTCCGCCGCCTGAGCTCGGGCGGGCAGAAGGCCGGCAACGTCAACCATGCGCTGACGATCGCCAAGGGGGACTTCTACGTCATCCTCGACGCCGACTTCGTCCCCCGGCCCGAGCTGCTGACGCAGACGATCCCGTTCTTCGTCGACGACCGCGTCGCGTTCGTCCAGACGCCGCAGACGTACGGCAACATGCGCTCGACCATCTCGCGCGGTGCCGGCTACATGCAGACGCTCTTCTACCGGTTCGTGCAGCCGGGGCGGAACCGGTTCAACGCGGCGTTCTGCGTGGGCACCAACGTGGTGTTCCGGCGTGCGGCGATCGACGACGTCGGCGGCATGTACACCGACTCGAAGTCCGAGGACGTCTGGACGTCGCTCCACCTGCACGAGCGCGGCTGGAGGTCGGTGTACATCCCGACGACGCTCGCGGTGGGGGACACGCCCGAGACCATCGAGGCGTACTCCAAGCAGCAGCTCCGCTGGGCGACCGGCGGGTTCGAGATCCTGCTGCAGCACAACCCCCTCGCGCGGCGGCACCGGCTCACGGTCGACCAGCGGCTGCAGTACCTCGTCACCGCGACGCACTACCTGTCCGGCATGGTCCCGGTGCTCCTGCTGCTGGTGCCGCCGATGTACCTCTACCTTGACCTCACTCCGATCGCGTCGACCCTCGGGCCACTCGAGTGGGCGCTGAGCTACCTGGGGTTCTACGCGCTGCAGATCGCCGTCGCGACCTTCACGCTCGGCTCGTTCCGATGGGAGGTGCTGCTGCTCAGCGCGGTGTCGTTCCCGATCTACCTCAAGGCGTTCCGCAACGCGGCGACCGGCAGGCAGGAGGCCTGGCACGTGACCGGGCGTACCGGCGGGCGCCGCTCGGCGTTCGAGTTCATCGTGCCGCAGACCCTGTGGTTCGTGTTCCTGGCACTCACCTCCGTCGTCGGGGTGCTGCGACAGTGGGACGACCCGACGATCACGGCGGCGCTCGCGTGGAACGTGGTCAACACGCTCATCCTGGGCGGGCTGCTGCTCACGGCCGCGCGCGAGGACGCGGCCGCACTCCGGGCCGGGAGCGGGACATGAGCCGCGCCGCGTGGGTCCGCCTCGTGGGCGGCGCGCTCGTCGTCGTGCTCGTCGTGACCACGCTGACCTGGGTGCTGGGCCGCCGCGACGGCCAGGTCACGAGCTTCATGGCCACGGTCCGCACGCAGACCATCGACCTCGGCGTCGACTACCCCGGCACGGTCGCGGACACGCTCGTCGAGCCGGGTCAGTCCGTCGAGGCGGGCCAGCCGGTGCTCACGGTGACGAGCCTCCGGCTCGCGCACGACCTCTCCGAGGGCCTGCTGGCCGCGAGGACGGACGCGTTCGCCGTCGCCGCCGACGGCACGATGACGGTGCTCGCCCCGGCCGCCGGCACGGTGACCGACGTGCAGGTCACGCGCGGTCAGTACGTCCCGGGCGGCGAGGTGCTCGCGTCGATCGACGTCACCGGTGCGGCCTACGTCGAGGCGAAGCTCGAGGTCGAGCCGGGCGACCTCGCGCGGCTCGCGGTCGGTGCGCCCGTGACGGTTGCGCTGCCGGACCGCCGGCGGCTCGACGGGACGGTCGAGGACTACGCCGTCGACAACGCCGACCGGCACGCCGTCGTCACCGCGAAGGTCGCGGTGACAGGGCTGGCCGCGGACGACGGCGCGCTGACGCAGCCCGGCACGCCCGTCGTCGCGAGCGTGCGCCTCGCCTCGCAAGGACCCCTGTCGTCCCTGTACGAGGCGCTCGACCGGTTCCGCCAGAAGGTGGCCGGGCTGTGAGGGCGCGCCTGCTCGCGGCCCTGGTGGCGCTCCTCGGCGTCGCCGTGCCGGCAGCGTGCACGGTCGGCCCGGGATCCGACCCGGCACAGCGGGGGAGCACCGCGGAGCCCCTCCGCGCCGCGCCCGAGCCGCCCGACGTCGACACCTCCGTCCTGCCGGCCCGCCAGGTCGCGCCGACCCCGACGACGCGCCTGGCCGCCGGCCTGTCCCCGCCGACCAACCGCTGGTTCACGGCGCTCGCCCTGGGCGAGACGGCGCAGCCCGTGTTCCCGCGCCCGCTCGCGGTCGGGTTGACGGCGTCGGGCTTCGGTCTCGGCGTGCCCGAGGTGACGACGACGGAGACGGGAGTCCTGGGCCCGTACGCGCCCCAGCTCACCGTCGACGTCGGTGGCCGCGACCCGGTGGTCTCCGCGTACGACGCCGCCTCCGTCACGGTCGACCTCGGCACCGGACGGCTGACGCTCGTCGAGGGGTCCCCGGTGCTGCACTGGACGGCAGCGACACCCGGCACCGTGCGGTGGGACCTCGCCTTCGCCGCGGACGGTCCGTCCGGGACCGCCGTCGCCACCGCCGGGCAGCGCACGTATCTGCTGCTCGCGAGCGACGCGTCAGGGTCGCCGGAGGCGCCGGCGCTCGCGGCCGACGGACGCTCGGCCGAGGTCCCGGCCGGTGGCCACCTCGCGTGGCTCGCGCTGCCCGACGGCGTCGACGCGGAGTCGCCCGCCGCGAGCACTTTTGCCGACGCTGCCGCCCACCCGCCCGCGGGCACGACCCTGCGCTGGGCCGCCGACGACACCGCCGCCACGACGACGATCGACCTGGGAGCCCCCACCGTCGTCGTGCGCCTGCCGCACCAGGCCGTGCCGGCGCCGCAGGACGACCTCGACTGCGACGGGCTCGGCGCCTATGCGACCGTGCTCGGCGAGGCCACGGCCTGCGTGGGACGCACCGCGGCCTGGTCGGTCCCGGCGGTGCCGCTGACGGCAACCCTCGACGTCGCCGCGCTCCCCGCCGGCGACCGGGCCGAGATCGCCGACGCCGTCGCCGCGGACGCCGCCCGCCTCGCCGGTGACGGGGCCCCCGCGTACCCCGCCGACACCTACTTCGGCGGCAAGGCTCTCGCCCGCGACGCCCACCTGCTCACGCTCGCCACCGCGCTCGGGCTCGACGAGCCGGCCGCCCGGCTGCGCGACCGGCTGGGCGCCGAGCTGCGCCAGCGCGCCGAGCCCGACGGCTGCGCCCGCCGCAGCGAACGCTGCTTCGTGCTCGACCCGGTGCTCGCCACCGTCGTCGGGCTGCCGCCCGGGTTCGGCTCCGAGGAGGGCAACGACCACCACTTCCACTACGGGTACCTGCTGGAGGCGGCGGCGCTGGCCGCGGCCGACGACGCCGAGCACGGCGACGGCACCCTCATGGCGGCGCTCGCCCCCGTGGTCGACCTGCTCGCCGCGGACGTCGCGGCGGCCGCCCCGGTGCCGGCCGGGGACGGGCCGCCGCTCCCCGCCCTGCGCGTCTTCGACGCCTTCGCGGGCCACTCCTGGGCGTCGGGGTACGCGCCCTTCGCGGACGGCAACAACCAGGAGTCGTCCTCGGAGGCCGTCGCCGCCTGGCACGGCCTCGCACTGTGGGCGGGCGTGCGCGGCGACGCGGCGCTCGCCGAGGAGGCGCGCTGGCTGC
>CBINDH010000137.1:0-7105 GCA_966249365.1 uncultured Xylanimonas sp.
CACATCGTCGGCCTGCTCGGCAACCGCAACCGGCTCACCACCCTCGTGAACCTGGGGGTGCGCTACCTCGCGTGGCCGCGCACCTTCGACGTGATCGTGGGCGAGGTGCCGACCCCGGAACCCCTGGCGCGGGTCTGACGGGACCCTCAGCGCGCGAGCTCCGCGAGCAGGCCCCGCGTCTGGGCGACGTAGCCGCCGCCGAACAGCACCGCGTGCACGGCGAGCGGGTAGAGCTGGTGCAGGCGCACGCGGTGCTGCCAGCCGCGTGCGAGCGGGTGCGCGTCGCGGTAACCGGCCAGGATCTCGTCGAGGAAGGGCGCGCCGAACAGGGCGAGCATCGCCAGGTCCGTCTCGCGGTGCCCGCCGTGCGCGGCCGGGTCGATGAGCACCGCCTCGACGCCGTCGGCACCGGGGACCCACATGACGTTGCCCGACCAGAGGTCCCCGTGCAGCCGTGCGGGGACGTCGGAGGCCGACTCGCCGGCGAGGTCGCCCAGACGCGCCGCGACGGCGTCGAAGGCCACGGCGTCGGACCTGTCGAACACCCCGCGCCGTCGGCCCTGCTCGCACACCGGCAGGAGCCGGGCCTCGGCGTAGAACCGGGGCCACGACTCCCACGCGCCGCCCGGCATCGGCAGCGGGTCGTCCAGCGGTCCGAAGAACCCGTCCGGAACCCCGTCGGGCAGCGCACCCCACGACGGCGCACCGGAGTCGTGCAGCACCGCGAGACGGCGGCCGAGCTCTCGGGCCGAGCCCGGGGTGGGCCGTGCCGGGGTCAGGCGCTCCAGCGTCAGGGATCCGGGCCCGACGTCGACCACCTCGACCACGCGCGGGCCACCGGGCACCGTCAACCATCGCAAGCCCGCCGCCTCGCACGCGAAGAAGCCGGGCGGGGCGCCGGCGCGCGCCTTGACGAACGGACCTCCCGTCATGCGTCAAGGCTGCCGTGCACCGCGCCTCCCTGGCGAGGTGGCGGGGGACTTCCCGCGCCATCGCGCGCGCGCAGCACGCCACCGAGTGCAGGATTCTCGTCATGCGCGCCGCGTTGCCCCGCCTCTGCGACGGACCGTCGATCTACGACGTCGTCCGAGGCCACGTCACGCGCGACGGCGAGCTCGACGACCCCCGGCTGGGGCTTCCGGACGACCCGCCCACCGAGTCCGGCGGCGTCCGCTGGCCGCCCGGTGCCATGGACGGGCTGACGGTCCACCACGCCATGGTGGGCGAGGACTCCCCGAAGGCGCACGTCCCGTGGACGGCGCACCTCGTCGTGGCGGCCGCCGCGGAACCGACCGAGCACAACCTGCGCGCGCTGCACGGCGAGCTCGCCCGGGTCTCCCCGCTCGGCCACGTCGACGAGCTCCTCAGCGCGGTGCACGACGCGGACCCGGACTGGGACGGCGTGCGCGCCGTCGCGCGCTGGCTCGTGACGGCGTCCGCCAACCGCCGCGTCGTCAAGGCCGGCATCGCACTGCTCGGCCTGGCCGGCTTCGCCGACGACGACGCCGACATCGTGTGGACCCTCGCGCTGCACGAGGAGCTCACGCTCTTCGCCGCCGTCGCGCTGGCCCGCAACGACGACCGCCCCGACGAGATGCTGTGGACCCTCGCGCGGCGGCTGCACGGCTGGGGCCGGATCCACTGCGTCGAGCGGCTCGTGACCACCCGCGACGAGCGCATCAAGGACTGGATCCTGCGCGACGGGTTCCGCAACACCGTCATGGTGGAGTACCTCGCCTGGACGGCCGCCGTCGCCGGCGACCTCGCGGGCGTGCTGCGCGACGACCCCGACCGCGAGCAGATCGTCGCCGCGGGCGAGATCCTCCGGGCCCTGCTGAGCGAGGGCCCGTCGTCGGACATCGGCTCGTACCTCGACGGTGAGGAGGCCGTGGGCCTGTTCCTCGAGCACCTCGTCGTCGACGACGGCACGCTCGAGGACTTCGCCGCAGTGGAGGCCATCCGCGACTTCCTCCAGGACGACGGCGAGTGGGCGCTCGCCGCCCGCGAACGGTGGTCGCCGACGCGTGCGAGGATCCTCGAGGACTTCTGCGTCGCGGTGCTGCACCGCGAGCACTGGCCCGCGCTCGTCCGGGACGGGCTGCGGTCCGACGACCGCCGGCGGTTCGCGCTCGCGGACTCCGCCGCGGCGGGACTGGGCATCGACACGTTCGACGTGCATCTGGAGCGGCTGCGCCGCGACCCGCTGAACAACGGGTGGTTGCGCGCCTGGTCGCAGGCCGACGGCGCACGCGCCGGGATCCTCGCCGACCTGGCCCGCGACCTGCTGCCGCTGGCCGAGATCGCCACGGGCCCGCTCGACGAGCACGGCCTGGGCTGCAGGTTCGCCGCGCACCGGACCCTGCAGTGGACGCTGCGGGCGCTCGCGGACCACCCCGGGGTCGGCGTGGAGCTGATCCTCGCCGGGCTGCAGAGCCCGGTGACCCGCAACCGCTGCGCGGCGCTCGAGGCGCTCGACGCCTGGCCGTGCGACGTCCTGCCGCTCGCGCTGGCCGAGGCCCTGTCCGTCCTGGCCGCGCGGGACCCCGAACCCGACAACCGGCCGCGAGCCCGGCGGCTGCTCGAGAGCCTGTCCGTGCCGGAACGGCACAACCTGCTGCCGTAGCGCGCCCCGGCGTCGGTGCCCCTGGGTAGGGTTCCCGGCGTGACGACCCAGACCGCGAGCCCCGCCCTCGACGTGCTGCGCCGCGTGTTCGGGTACGACGAGTTCCGCGGCGACCAGGCCGCGATCATCGACACCGTGGTGCTCGGCGGCGACGCGCTGGTGCTCATGCCCACGGGCGGCGGCAAGTCGCTGTGCTACCAGATCCCGGCGCTGGTGCGGGACGGCACGGGCGTCGTCGTCTCGCCGCTGATCGCCCTGATGCAGGACCAGGTGGACGCGCTCGCCGCGCTCGGCGTGCGCGCCGCGTTCCTCAACTCGACGCTGTCGTTCGACGAGCGCCGCGACGTCGAGCGGGCGTACGTCTCGGGCGAGCTCGACCTGCTCTACCTGGCCCCGGAGGGCCTGCGCAGCGGGGCCACCCTCGACCTGCTCGACCGGGGGCGCATCGCGCTGTTCGCGATCGACGAGGCACACTGCGTGTCCCAGTGGGGGCACGACTTCCGGCCCGACTACCTCGAGCTGTCGATGCTGCACCGGCGTTGGCCGTCGGTGCCGCGCATCGCACTGACGGCGACGGCGACGGCGGCGACCCGGGCCGAGATCGCGCACCGCCTGGATCTCGGGGAGGCGGCGCAGTTCGTCTCGAGCTTCGACCGGCCCAACATCACCTACCGGATCGTCCCCAAGGACCGCCCGGACAGACAGCTCCTCGAGCTGCTGCGCACCGAGCACCCCGGCGACGCGGGCATCGTGTACTGCCTGTCGCGCGCGTCGGTCGAGAAGACGGCGGCGATGCTCGTCGAGAACGGCATCGAGGCGCTGCCCTACCACGCGGGGCTGCCCGCGCCGGTGCGGGCGGCCAACCAGGCCCGCTTCCTGCGCGAGGACGGCCTCGTCATGGTCGCCACGATCGCGTTCGGCATGGGGATCGACAAGCCCGACGTCCGGTTCGTCGCGCACCTCGACCTGCCCAAGTCGGTCGAGGGGTACTACCAGGAGACGGGCCGCGCCGGCCGCGACGGCCTGCCGTCCACGGCGTGGCTCGCGTACGGGCTCGCCGACGTCGTCCAGCAGCGTCGCCTCATCGAGACCTCCGACGGCGACGCCGCGCACCGGCGCAACCTGGCGATGCACCTGAACGCCATGCTGGCGCTGTGCGAGACGGTCGAGTGCCGGCGCGCGCAGCTCCTCGCGTACTTCGGGCAGGAGCACCCGGGCGGCTGCGGCGCGTGCGACACGTGCCTCGCGCCGCCCGAGGCGTGGGACGGGACGATCGCCGCGCAGAAGGTCCTGTCGACCGTGCTGCGCCTGGCGCGCGAGCGCGGGCAGAGCTTCGGCGTGGGGCAGGTGGTCGACATCCTGCTCGGGCGCGACACCGAGAAGGTCCGCCGGTTCCGGCACCACGAGCTGTCGGTGTACGGCGTCGGGACGGACCTCGCCGAGAGCGAGTGGCGGGCCGTGATCCGCCAGCTCCTGGCCCAGGGGCTGCTCACCGTCGAGGGCGACCACGGCACGCTCGTGCTGACCGAGGCGAGCGGCGAGGTCCTCGCACGACGCCGCGAGGTGCGGATGCGGCACGAGCCCGCGCGGACCGCCCGGGCCGCGCGCCCGCGCAAGGCGTCGGCCGTCGACGACCTCGCGGAGGGCGACGTCGCGCTGTTCGAGGCGCTGCGGGCGTGGCGCGCGGGCGAGGCGAAGGCGCAGGGCAAGCCCGCCTACATCGTCTTCGGGGACGCGACGCTCCGCGGCATCGCCTCGCGGCGGCCGGTGTCGCTCGACGAGCTCGCGCAGGTCAGCGGCGTCGGCCAGAACAAGCTCGAGCGTTACGGCGAGGCGGTGCTGGCCGTGGTGGCGGAGCACCGCCTCTAGGCCGTGACCTGCCGGCCGCCGGCCGGTAGCGTCGCGCGCGTGGAGCTTGTTGCCCGGGGCCGCGACGCCGACGTCTACCTCCTCGACGAGGCGCGCGTCCTGCGCCGCAACCGTGACGGCAGGTCGGCGCAGCACGAGGCAGAGCTGATCAACCGGGTCGCCGACGCCGGGTTCCCGACACCCCGGGCGCTCGACTGCGCGGGGCCCGACCTGACGCTCGAGCGGGCCGTCGGTCCCGACCTGATGACCGCCGTGGCCGCGGGACTCGTGACGGCGGAGACGGCGGGCGTCACGCTCGCAGACCTGCACCGGCGGCTGCACGCGCTGCCCTGGGACGGCGGTGCGCTGCTCCACCTCGACCTGCACCCCCTCAACGTGCTGTGGACGCCGCGCGGCCCGACGGTGATCGACTGGACGAACGCGGCGGTCGGGGATCCGGGGTTCGACGTGGCGATGACGGCGGTGATCCTCGCGCAGGTCGCGGTCGCGCCCGACGCGTTCGCCGACGTCGTCGACGCCTCCCCGCTCCGCACCGCGGTCACGAGCCTGCTCGCCACCTTCGCCGCCGCTGCCGAGCCCCTCGAGGACCACGTCTTCGACGCCGCGGCGCGACGCCGGGCGGACCGCAACGCCGCACCGCGCGAGCTCGAGACGCTCGACGCCGCCGTCGCGCTCGCCCGGGCGGCCGCGCGCGGCGAGACCCTCGCCTGACGCCGCACCACCGGGGCGACGGTCGGCGACGGCGTGCCCTGGCCCGCCGACGCTGAAACACTGGTGACAGCCCGGCTGTCCAGGCCGGGCAGCCCCAGGGAGGTCGGCCGTGCCGAACCGTGCCAAGCGAAACCTGCGCGTCGTCGTCGCCGGCGGGCACGGCAAGATCGCGCTCCTGCTGACGCGCACGCTCGCGAACCGCGGGCACACTGTCGTCGGCATCGTGCGCAACCCCGACCACGTCGCCGACGTCAAGGCGATGGGCGGGACTGCCGCCGTCGTCGACCTGGAGCAGGCCGGTGTCGCCGACGTCGCGGCGGTGCTCGAGGGCGCGGACGCGGTCGTGTTCGCGGCGGGTGCCGGGCCGGGCTCGACCGTCGAGCGCAAGTACACGGTCGACCGCGACGCGTCCGTGCTGCTCGCGAACGCCGCGGAGCAGGCGGGCGTCAAGCGGTTCGTGCAGATCTCGACGGCGCGCGCGGGCGCGCCGGCCGCGAAGGGTTCCCCGCCGGTGTGGGTCGCCTATCTCGACGCGAAGACGCAGGCGGAGAACGCCCTCAAGGAGACCTCGCTCGACTGGACGATCGTGCGCGCCGGGGCCCTGACCGACGACCCCGGCACGGGCCGCGTCACGCTCGCGGGCCGGCACGTGCCGCGCGGCAGCGTCCCGCGCGCCGACGTCGCGATGGTCCTCGCCGAGCTCGTGATCTCCGGCGCGGCGGTGCGCCGCACGCTGGAGCTGACCACCGGGCACGTGCCGATCACCACCGCGGTCGCCGCGACCGGCACCTGACCGGAGCGCACGAAGGCCGCCGACCCACGGGTCGGCGGCCTTCGTCGTGCCGCGTCAGCCGCCGCTCTTGCGGCGGAACATGCGCTGGGCCGGCCCCTTCGTCTCGGAGCCGTGCACCGATCCGGTGTTGCGCTGGCCGTCGTTGTGACGGTGCTGGGACGCGCTCTTCTTCTCCAGGGCCTCGCGGAACCGCGCCTTGGCCTCCTCGCGTGCCGCGTCGGCGGGATCCTTGCCGGTGGACGTCATCGCGACCACCTCCCTTCAGTCGTTGCCCCGGAACGTACCGGTTCAGGCTGCCGCACCGGTGACGCGGGTGCCAGCGCATTCCCGAGCCGCCCTGTCGGCGGCGGCGGGCAGGATGGGGGAGTGCAGCGCGTCCTCCTCGAGTCCCAGCGCGGTGCGGGGCTGCCCGAGACCGTCCGCTCGGCCCCGGCCGCCACGCGCTGGACGTGGGACGACACCAACCGCTGGTACCCGGGCCTGCTCGCCGAGGGCGTCCGCGTCGAGCGCGCCCACGACCTGCGCCTCGCCCACGTCATCCTGCGGCGCTCGCCCCTGACCGCGCACACGCCGTTCGCGCAGGCCGGGCCCGGACCCTGGGACGCGCTCGAACCCGTGCCGGCCGGCCCGCCGCCGACCGTCCCGGGCCTGACGCCACCGCAGCCCGCGGAGGGCCTGTTCGAGCTCGGCGACGTCGATGCGTCCGCGGCCGACCCGTACGCCGATCTCGACCCCGCCGTCGAGCTCGCGGCGCAGGACGAGGCGGTCGCCGCGAGCGCCGACCCCGGCCGGCTGCGCTTCCTGCTCGCCGCGGAGTCCGCCGGGGCCCTCGTCGCGGCCGAGATGCACCACACGGGGCTGCCCTGGCGGGCCGACGTGCACGACGCGATCCTCACCGAGCGCCTCGGTCCGCGTCCTGCGGCGGGCAGGCGACCCGCCAGGCTCGAGGCGCTCGCGGACCGCATCCGCGAGGCGCTCGACGCTCCGCCGACGCTCAACCCGGACTCGCACCCGAACCTGCTCAAGGCGATGCAGTACGCGGGTGTGGGGGTCAGGTCGCTGTCCCAGTGGGAGCTCATGGAGGTGGACCACCCCGTCATCGAGCCGCT